>NZ_JBFUIB010000066.1:0-15729 GCF_056402095.1 Peribacillus sp. P4_C12 | reverse complement strand
GGATTAAAGGGAAGTATAGGTTGAAGAAGGATCATTTTAGTACCAACTATTAATACCAGATGATAGAATTAAATGAATAGTTAGTAATAAAATATTATTATTGTTATGGGGGCCTTAATGATGTTAGATATTCAAAAAATTAAGGAAGTAATTAGACATCGTTATCCATTTCTTTTAGTGGATAGGATTTTGGAACTAGAAGAAGGAAAAAGAGCAGTTGGTATAAAAAATGTTACAGCAAATGAGGATTTTTTTAACGGGCACTTCCCCAATTATCCAGTTATGCCAGGTGTATTAATTGTAGAGGCATTAGCTCAAGTAAGTGCAGTTGTGATGTTAACTAAAGAAGGAAACCAAGGACGATTAGGGCTTTTAGCAGGTATAGATAAATGTCGTTTTAAACAGCAAGTAAAACCAGGAGACCAACTCCTTCTTGAAGTTGAAATCAGGCGATTAAAAGGTCCTATTGGGAAAGGCAAAGGTATAGCTACAGTTGATGGGGAATTAGTTTGCGAAACAGAAATAATATTTGCATTTGGTGATTAAAAGTTATTATTTTTTTGGTAAAAGTTTCCTTCTGGGGACTTTTTTTGTTTAAGAAAGGTACAAATTTCATGTCAACTCTTTTTTTTAAAACATATTTCATATGCGATGACACATGTACTGAACAGGGCTCTTTCGAAGTTCACTTTAATAAACAAGAAAACTGCCTTTAGTATTCATTTTTCACATCTATCTCCATGTTTAACTACGAAATTGATGATGGCATTCTCTTCGTATTTTCTACGATTTAAACGCATTTTTGAGCGGGATTTATTACAAAGCTACAAAAATTCCAAAATTTTTTTGTCCACACAATATGGACAACTATAATTTTATCTATTATTATGATTCTTATAACTATTAGTACAAAAGGATTTAGGTTACTTCTTCGTGTATTTTTGGAGAGGACACATGTATTTTCTTGAAAATGAGTAAAATTCAATATTCTTAAATGCAATGTTTGAGAATAGAGGTAAATCATAAAAAAATCCTGCATTTATTCCAACCATCAATAAGGGGGTATATGAAATGTCTAGTGAAATATTAAATCAATTTTTGAATGAAAATTTGGAAGATTTAAAAGAAAAAGGACTTTACAACGTTATTGATCCGGTAGAAGGTCCAAATGGTCCGGTAATTACCATTGCAGGCAGAGAGTTAATTAATTTATCATCCAATAACTATTTAGGTTTAGCAACAGATCAGAGATTAATAGAGGCATGCATTGAAGCAACGAAAAAATATGGTGTCGGATCCGGTGCGGTTCGTACGATCAACGGAACATTAGATATTCATGTCAAATTAGAAGAAAAGCTTGCCGAATTTAAACATACAGAAGCAGCCATTGCTTACCAATCTGGATTTAATTGTAATATGGCAGCGATTTCAGGAGTGATGGATAAACATGATGCCATTCTTTCAGATGAACTGAATCATGCTTCTATCATTGATGGATGTCGATTATCTAAAGCAAAGATCATTCCCTTTAAACATTCCGACATGGACGATTTACGGACAAAAGCACGTCAAGCAAAGGAGTCCGGATTGTATAACAAAGTCATGATCATTACCGATGGAGTTTTCTCGATGGATGGGGATATTGCCAAGCTTCCTGAAATTGTGGAGATTGCCGAAGAGTTTGATTTAATTACGTATGTTGATGATGCGCATGGTTCGGGTGTATTAGGCAATGGTGCAGGAACAGTAAAACATTTTGGGTTATCGGATAAGGTGGATTTCCAGATTGGAACATTATCCAAAGCCATTGGTGTTGTAGGAGGCTATGTAGCAGGAAAGAAAGATTTAATCGATTGGTTAAAAGTGAGAAGCCGTCCGTTTTTATTTTCAACGGCTGTCACACCAGGAGCAGTTGCAGCTTGTTTAGAAGCCATTGATATTTTGATGAATAGCTCAGATCTTCAAAATAAGCTGTGGGAAAACAGCAATTACTTGAAAAAGGGCCTAAAAGAATTAGGGTTTGATATTGGAGAGAGCGAAACACCGATTACGCCTTGCATAATAGGAGATGAAGCAAAAACACAGCAATTCAGTAAGAGGCTGAATGAAGAAGGTGTGTATGCTAAATCCATCGTATTTCCTACTGTTGCAAAGGGAACAGGAAGAGTGCGGAATATGCCGACAGCTGCTCATACAAAAGAGATGCTGGATCGTGCATTAGCCATTTATGAAAAAGTAGGAAAAGAGATGTCGATTATTTAAGGAATTGCTTGCTGCAGAGTGAAAAAGGGGAGGGATTTTTGATGAAAAAGATCTTAGTAACAGGGGCTTTAGGTCAAATTGGTTCAGAACTAACGCTGAAAATGAGAGAGATTTATGGATTTGACAATGTCATTGCAACAGATATTCGAAAAACAGAAAGCGATATTGTTCAATCAGGTCCATTTGAGATTTTAGATGTTACAGATGAAAAAGCGATGTTTAATATGGCAAAAAAACATGAAGTGGATACGATTATTCATTTAGCTGCATTATTGTCAGCAACAGCTGAAAAGAAGCCTCTTTTAGCCTGGCATTTAAACATGGGCGGATTGGTTAATGCTTTGGAAGCGGCACGAGAACTCGATTGCCAATTATTTACACCTAGTTCTATTGGCGCGTTTGGTCCAACCACGCCTAAAGATTTGACTCCACAAGACATCATTCAACGACCGAATACGATGTACGGAGTGAATAAAGTATCCGGAGAGTTATTATGTGATTATTATCATCATAAATTTGGGGTTGATACGAGAGGTCTTCGATTCCCGGGACTGATTTCGTATGTTACACCTCCTGGCGGTGGAACAACCGACTATGCAGTTGAAATTTTTTATGAAGCGATTAAAAACAAAAGATATACTTCTTACATTGCTGAGGGAACGTATATGGATATGATGTATATGCCTGACGCTTTAGCTGCCATCATTAAATTAATGGAGGCAGATGCCTCAAAATTAAAACATCGGAATTCTTTCAATGTGTCTGCTATGAGCTTTGATCCGGAGCAAATTGCAGCCGAGATTAAAAGGCATATTCCGGAATTTGTCATGAATTATGAGGTCGATCCTGCAAGACAATCTATTGCCGACAGTTGGCCTAATACAATAGATTCAACTTGTGCAAAGGAAGAATGGGGATTTAAGGCGGAATATGATTTGGAGAAAATGACGAGGGATATGCTGATAAAGCTGAGAGTAAAGTCACTTTTAGTTACCGCATAAATAAGCTACTAGCCGAATAAAAGAGTTGTAAAACTCTTTTATTCGAGTTACTATATTCAGATGTTTTGAATTTTTTTTAAACGTTATGTGATGCACCTTTTACAGCCATTAAAAAGTAAGCGCTTTCTATTGGCGTATAAAATTAAACAATCGGTCGATATGCCGTGCATCAAATTTCAACAACTAGTAGTGTAGGGGGAATTAGAATGGCCAACAAAGATTTGAACAGGGAGTTGAAAGGTCGTCATATTCAGATGATTGCTTTGGGCGGTACAATTGGTGTTGGTTTATTTATGGGTTCAGCCAGCGCAATCAAATGGACAGGTCCGTCCGTAATGTTAGCTTATGCAATCTCAGGGATTTTTATATTTTTGATTATGCGTGCAATGGGGGAAATGTTGTATTTAGAGCCAAGTACAGGTTCATTTGCAACATTTGGTTATAAGTATATTCATCCATTAGCAGGGTATATGACTGCATGGAGTAAYTGGTTCCAGTGGGTTATTGTTGGGATGGCTGAAATTATTGCAGTTGGGACGTACATGCAGTATTGGTACCCTGATCTTCCTGCTTGGATTCCAGGTTTGATCGCAATGGTTATTCTAGGAGCAGCGAACCTAATTTCTGTTAAATCTTTTGGTGAAATTGAATTTTGGTTTGCACTGATTAAAATCGTAACAATTATATTAATGATTGTTGCAGGATTTGGACTTATTTTCTTTGGAATTGGTAACGGAGGAGAAGCGATAGGGTTATCAAATCTATGGGAACATGGTGGTTTATTTACAGGCGGTTGGAAAGGGTTCTTCTTTGCTCTTTCACTAGTTGTTGCAGCGTATCAAGGTGTAGAACTAATCGGGATTACAGCTGGGGAAGCGAAAGATCCGCAAAACACGATAACTAAAGCGATTCAAAGTACCATTTGGCGTATTTTAATCTTCTATATCGGTGCGATTTTTATTATTGTAACCGTTTACCCGTGGGATCAACTAAGTTCAATTGGTAGCCCATTTGTTGCAACCTTTGCGAAAGTTGGTATTACAGCAGCAGCTGGAATTATTAATTTTGTCGTAATCACAGCTGCAATGTCAGGCTGCAATAGTGGTATCTACAGTGCAGGACGTATGCTTTATACTTTGGGAATAAATGGACAAGCGCCAAAATTCTTTGCGAAAGTATCTAATAGTGGTGTCCCTTTATTCGGTACGTTCGGTGTGATTGTTGGGTTAGCAATTGGCGTTGTTTTAAGTTATATTGCACCAGAAAATTTATTTGTGCATGTATACAGTGCCAGTGTACTTCCTGGTATGATTCCGTGGTTTGTCATTCTGATTAGTCAAATTCAATTCAGAAAAGTAAAAAGTGCTGAAATGGTCAATCATCCATTCAAGATGCCTTTTGCACCTGTTACAAACTATTTGACCATTGCTTTCTTAATTATGGTATTAATCGGAATGTGGTTTAATGATGAAACACGTATATCGCTTATTGTAGGAATTGGTTTTCTAGGTATCGTTGTAATTAGTTATTACGCTTTTGGAATAGACAAACGTATACCAGTAGATGCTGCTCAGACAGATGATAAAGTGGCTAATCTATAATTCACTTTGGATTATAAATTATTGATTTACTTCAAAACCAGGGTTGCTACGGCAGCCCTTTTTTTTGAAATGAAATGCGTAGATTAGTTCTGATGCAAAGTGGTCGACTAATTTGAGATCATTTGTTATATCCATATTCATAAAAAAGCAGTCTAGGCATTAATCCTAGACTGCTTTTTAAAATACATGATTTAATTAATTAATCTACTTGATGATTAAGACGGAATTTCAATATGCTAGCGGCATACCCTATGAATCCTCCAACAATAGCTGGAATAATCCACCCTAGTCCTACCTCGTACAAAGGAAGAATTGTATTAAAGAAATTATTAATGGATGAAATGTGTATACCGGCTCCATTTAATCCATCAAATAAACTGACAATAAAAGTTAAAAGTAAGCTACCTTGATAAACTTCAGCCTTCCCTTTAAATAAAGAATGAAGGAATGTTAAGAAAATCAATACAATGGCTAATGGATAAATAGCTGTCATTACAGGTACAGAAAATGCAATTAACTGTGTTAGTCCAATATTGGCAACTATTGCACTAAAAATCGATAAACAAATAGCAATTGTTTTGTAAGGTAGCTTTGGAAATAGTTTATGGAAGTACGAAGAACAAGATGTAACAAGTCCTACGCTCGTTGTAATACAAGCTACTGTAATCATTAATCCTAATAATATCCCACCATAAGCTCCAAAATAGTAATCCGAGACTTTTGCTAAGATAATACCTCCATTATCCAAGTGTCCAAGTTTTTCTACACTTGAAGCACCCATGTAAGAAAGAGCTGTATAAATGGTTGCTAGGATAACGGCAGCAATTCCAGTTGCTTTTCCACAAACAATCATAATTTGTTTTTTTGTTTTTGCTCCTTTTTCTTTAATGGCATTAATGATAATGATGCCAAAAACAAAAGATGCAAGAGTATCCATTGTTAAATAACCTTCTCTAAACCCATTAAAAAATGGTTGAACTGTATAGTCCTTAGCAGGTGCTTGAAAATCCCCAATTGGATTAACAAAAGCTACTACTACCAGGATTCCGATGAACGTTAACTTGATAGGTGTTAATATTTTCCCCACAATTTCGACAATTTTCGCGGGATTGAGCGAAAGAAGACACGTAATTGTAAAAAAGATGATTGTGAAAATAAGCAAAGGAAGCGGCCCAGCATTTTCGGGTAAGAATGGTTTTACACCTATTTCAAAAGAAACGTTTCCTGTTCTAGGCATTGCAAATAATGGACCGATTGCTAAGTAAAGAACGGTTGTGAATACAATCCCAAACACAGGATGTACGCGGCTTGCTAATGATTGTAAATCATCTTTCCCAGAAAAACCAAGTGCCAACACACCTAGTAACGGTAATCCAACCCCTGTTACTAAAAACCCGGCATTAGCAGTCCAGATATTCATTCCTGCTGATTGACCAAGCATCGGCGGGAAAATTAAGTTTCCTGCCCCAAAGAATAGTGCGAATAACATGAAACCAATCACTACTATAAATGAAGATGGTACTTTATTAGACAAATTAAAACCTCCATAATAACTAAAATTTACTATTTTTAAAAAATATTAAATTTTCTAAAAATTAAACACGAACAAAATTAATTAGAACGTATCGTATTATAACCAGATAATTTTAATATTTCAATATAAAATTTAATTTTTATTATATACMCTATTGACTAGATAGTCTACGTTGATTCCATTTAGGAATTAGTTGACAGTATTTTATAACCGAGAGCGGCATAATTTTTTTTCAATAATAATAAAACATTTAAAATAGGAGGTAATTTGCTTGATTTTCTAGATGGATATCGAAAGTTTGAGCGAGAGAATGTATTAGGAACTGATGTTAAAATAGATTAAAGAGAACGATTTCAAAGGGGGATAAGATTGAAAATAAAGATATTTTTTTCGTTTATAATTTGTATAGCATTTTTAATTGGTTGTTCAAAAGAACAAACATTTGAAGATTTCTTTCACAAATCGATAGATGAAATGCACTTAGGGGAAAAGGATTATTCTTATTCGCTCGTTCATAAGCAAATGAATGTGGTGCATGAAGATGATGCCATTGCAGTATTTAAAGAGAATAATGCACAAGGGGAACAAATATTTATTGCTTACTTTGAAAAAGAAAATGATAAATGGGAATGGAAACAAACAAGAGGAGCAGAATGGAATACACCTGTTAAATGGTCTTCAATGAACCAAGTTCCATACATTTATTCAGGAGCAATTAGTGATAATTCTATTTCTGAAATATATGCAGGTGATGAACCAGCGAAAATCATCAAGGTCGAAGGTGATAGAAGGTTTTGGTATGCCATCAGTGATGTCAAAGATATAGAAGTAAAGGTAGTAAAAAAAGATGGTGCTGAAGAAATCATTGAAGAAATCGACCAAGAGCTTTTAAAGGAATGGGATAAGTAAAGTGGTACAAATAAAATTAATATACGACTAACGGGTGCAATCATTCTTTAAAGAGATATGACGAAATGTACTTTTTTGTATGTAACAAACAGGGCGGTTAGTTAGTTATCAGAAGGAAAATAATCAGTTGAATTTCTTGTTGAATTAGTTGGTGCTCTACTTGAATAACAGAGCAGGGTTCGTTTATGAATCCTATTCCAAATGGTTTAAAAAAAACTGCGAATTAACGAGTATTCGTGAGCGTTATCGTATTTAACTGAGGGAGTTTAAGAAATACTGAAGTTTAAACGTTGCAAGATAAATTCCAATAATAAGGTAAATTAAAGGCAGGAAACAACTTCCTGCCAATGATCATTATTTGGTGTGGTTACTTCCTTTTTTGACTTTTCAATTTGTTCATTTCAAGTTCCGCAGCATATTCTTCTTGTGATTTTCCTTGCTTTTGACTTTCAGATTGAATTTTTTTGAACTTATTATCATTTAGATTAGGCATATAAACACCTCCTTTGAACATAAGTATTTTGTACAAACTTATGAGTATTATTCGATGATTCGCTATAAGAGGAGTAGTTGGGGATAATTACCTTAAATAATTTACCGGAAAATTATTTAACATTTAGGCATCAATCGTTTAACACGAAATAACTTATGAAAATGGAGGGGAATAAATATGACACAATCCGTATTAAAAATGTACAACTACCACGTGTGGGCAAATGGAGTCATAATTGATCGTTTAAAAGAACTTCCACAGGAAATTTATCATCAGGAAATTCAAAGTGGTTTTTCTTCTGTATCAAAGGTGTTGTCTCACATTTATCTCACAGATTACGCATGGTTTGACATAATATCAGGTAAAAGTATGAATGAAGCAATGGGGTCTACGGATCAATTAAGAAAAGAGGTGGAAACGAAAAGTATTGAGGAAATGAAAAAAATATTTCTAGACTTATCTGAGCGAAACAAAGCACTTCTGAACAGTCAAAAAGATTTTGAAAAATTGATTGTGGTGGATAATCCATATGCTGGGTTGCTTGAAACTTCTATTTCTGAATCGGTACTACACGTTGTTACTCACGGATCATATCACCGTGGCAATATAGCTACCATGTTGCGTCAAAGGGGGCACACCTCTGTTATGCAAGATTTTGGACTTTACCTATATTCCAATTAGAACAGAGTAGCTCAAGCACAAAATCCTCATTAATTGGAAAAGTTCTTTCACTAACGAGTGCTCTACTTCAATAAGGGAGTGGCGTGGGCAACTCTTTTTCTTATGGGGCTAAAGGTTAAGGGTAGTTGCATAAGATTTTTTTTACTTTATAATTAGTACCAGGTATTAATATCAGTTATAAAATTGATGCAATTCATAACACGAGGTGGCTATTTTATGTTCAAATCCAAAGCACGTATTACTGCGATAGGTTCTTATGTTCCAGAAAAAAGGTTAACAAATAAGGACTTAGAAAAAATGATTGAAACCAATGATGAATGGATTGTTAAACGTACTGGTATTAAAGAACGAAGAATTTCACATGAAGAAGAGTTTACTAGTGATATAAGTTATAAAGCTGTAAAGGATTTAATGGAACGGTATGATAAATCAGTCGAAGATGTTGATATGATTATTGTCTGTACCTTTTCACCTGATTTCAACACACCAAGTGTAGCTTCTTTAGTCCAAGCAAAGCTAGGTATTAAGAATACTGGAGCTATTGATTTAAACGCTGCTTGTGCAGGATTTACTTATGGGTTGCATGTAGCTAATGGATTAGTAACATCTGGTTTAAACAAGAAAGTTCTTGTTATTGGAGCTGATACTTTATCTAAAATTATGGACTATGAAGATCGAGCCACTTGTATTTTATTTGGAGATGGTGGAGGAGCAGTTCTTGTAGAATATGATGAACAACAACCAAGTTTTATTTCTTCACATTTATATTCGGAAGGAGCAGGCGGAAAACATTTATATAGTACAAACCTATCGACACGTATAAATGGTGAAGACTTAAATAATAGTGGTAACCTTGTACAAAATGGACGTGAGGTTTATAAATGGGCTGTTACTACTGTTCCAAAAGGAATGCAAACTGTGATGAAAAATACTGAATTTCATTTGAATGATGTTGATTGGTTTGTTCCGCATAGTGCAAATTTAAGAATGATTGAGTCAATATGTGATAGAAGTGGTTTTCCAATTGAGCGTACATTATATAGCTTAGTGGAGTATGGAAATACTTCCTCAGCATCAATACCATTAGCTTTAGATATAGGAGTAAGTGAAGGARAGCTCAGTAATGGTGAGAAGATTTTATTATATGGTTTCGGTGGTGGATTAGCACAAGCAGGATTGCTTATCAATTGGACCCTATAACGCTTTTTTTCTTCAACTAACCGGTGCTTTACTTAAAAATCAAGAGCTACTGATCAGCAGTTTATTTTCTTATTGAGCTAATGGAGCCCGTTTAATTTAACAAGGATACTAAACAAAGACATCGTACTATTAGGTATGGTGTCTTTGAATTATCTTAAGGGAATTTCAAAATCTCCAAAAAGGACGGAAGCCCGCTTTTAGTAAGATGTTTGGGTTGGTGAGTGATAAGTTGAATGGGGCCAAAATATCATGTTTACTCCTATATTTAGTGGGAATGCTATTTACAGTAAATATCCCTGAAATTTGAGGAGGACAATTTAACATGCTTGATGCTAAGACCATAGAAATCGTTCAGTCAACAGCACCTGTTCTCAAGGAACATAGTAAACCAATAGGAAAGAGATTTTATGAATTACTATTTTCAAAAGCTCCTGATTTGTATAACCTTTTTAACCAAACGAACCAAAAAAGAGGCATTCAACAGGAGGCCTTAGGGTATGCGGTCTATGCTGCAGGTGAACATATTACGAACCTTGAAGCGATAAAACCTGTAATTAAAAGAGTTACTGAGAAACATCGTGCCATAGGGGTAAAGCCTGAACAGTATCCGGTTGTAGGTGAAACGTTGCTTCAAGCAGTTAAAGACGTATTAGGTGACGCAGCCACAGATGAAATCATAGAGGCATGGGGAAAGGCCTATGGCTATATTGCAGATGCCTTTATTGATATTGAAAAAAACCTCTATGAGGAAACAGAACATCAGCCTGGTGGATGGGAAGGATACCGAAGCTTCAATATCGATAAAAAGATAAAAGAAAGTGATGCGGTAACCTCCTTTTACCTAAAGCCTACAGACGGAAAACCCATTGCCTCCTATCATGCTGGGCAATACCTAACACTAAAGGCGGAAATTCCTGGCGAGAAATATACGCATATACGCCATTACAGTCTTTCGGATTCACCTGGTAAGAATTACTACCGAATCAGTGTTAAACGTGAAGATGCCCATGGAGATGCTCCATCTGGAATTGTATCTAACTATTTACATAGACAGCTGCAAGTTGGAGATACGCTGCAATTTTCTGCTCCTGCAGGTGACTTCGAACTTGATAACACAAATTTACCTGTCGTTCTAATTAGTGGCGGTATTGGAATTACACCATTGCTTAGCATGTTAAATACCATTATAGAAAAACAACCACAACGTCAGGTTACGTTTATCCATGCAACAAGCAACAGCCAAACACATGCCTTTAAAGAGCATCTGCAACAAATAGCGAATGATCATCAACATATAAAATCATTTGTAGTCTATGCTGCACCAACCGAAGCCGATCGAACCTCTGGACATTTTGATAAAGAAGGATACATGGGTTTAGACTTCCTGCAATCTATCGTTCCATCAAAAGAAGCTAATTTTTATTTCTGCGGACCTATTCCTTTTATGGAAGCAATCAATGAGGCCCTAAGTAAATGGAGTGTATCGAAAGAACATATTCATTATGAAGTATTTAGTCCACTCGCTATTTTAGGAGAAAAATAAGTAAACTAAATTTGTGAATAAAAAGGGTCTTTGATAGAAGGTCCTTTTTCATGGCTAATAAGAACAAAGGGAAGTCTGGAAATACTATTTATTAATAACACAAGAAGGAGAAAGGATTATGAAGAATAACGAAAGCGATCTCCCGACAGGATTAGCTAAACCTGCACAACGAGCACTCGCTGGAGCTGGGTACTTGTAACTTGAGCAGTTTCCTAAGCTAAGTGAAGCAGAGGTCTTGCAGCTACATGGTATGGGAACTAAAGGCAAATTCGTCGTTCTCTTTCTGAGAAAGGGTTAGCGTTCGCCAACGGTTCTTGAAAAACCTTTGTTGTACTTATTACATTAGGATGAGAGGTACTGGGTATCTCCTTTTTTTGTTGCGAGCAGGATTATCGAAAAAAGCAACGAATAGTAGGGTAATGAACATAAAATAAACGAGTGAGGGTGAATTTGATGGGAGTTCAAGCAGAAAAGATCTTTGTTAACTTGCCTGTTAAAGATTTGAATGCCTCAATAGAATTTTTCACAAAAGTTGGCTTTGACTTTAACGAGCAAATGACCAATGAAAATGCAACGTGTGTGGTTATCAGTGAGACTATATATGTCATGTTATTGGTTGAAGATTACTTTAAAACGTTTACCAAGAGAGAAATCCCGGATACAGCAAAAAGTACGGAAGCTATTGTGGCATTATCGGTTAAAAGTAAGGGAGAAGTGGATGAGATCGTGAATAAAGCCCTGGATGCTGGAGGAAAGCCCTTTAATGAAGCCATTGATCATGGGTTCATGTACGGTTGGAGCTTTCAGGATATAGACGGACATCTTTGGGAGATATTTTACATGGATGAAAGCGGATTTAATCAAAATTAAATCTAGTTCAAGACACAATCCTTCACTAAGGACTGTGTCTTTTTTTGAAGTTCAGTGTCGTACCTGAGTCAACATGATTACCTGCTTGTTGAAGTATAAAATAACAATTTATACTTATGATACAATATAAGGGAAAATGTAAAGGCGGGTACAAAAAGTGACGACAATTTACGATATTGCAAAAAAAGCGAATGTATCACCGATGACTGTATCGAGAGTCATTAATAATAAAGGAAATATCAGTGAAAAGACTAGAGAAAAAGTAGAAGCTGTTATAAAAGAGTTAAACTATATACCGAATTCAGCTGCTCAAAGTTTGAATATTAAAAAAACCAAGTTACTTTCATTAATCATAACTGACATCACTAACCCCTTTTTTACAAAGGTTGCAAGAGGCGCTGCGGATAAGGCTAATCAAATGGGATATCAGCTTATTTTATGTAATACAGATGAAAACTACGAAAAAGAAAGTGAGTATATCAATGCATTAATTTCTAAAAGGGTAGATGGCGTAATTATTGCTCCTACAGGTGATCAATCGACCAAAAACTTAAAGAAACTTATTAAAAACAGAATTCCATTTACATTAATAGATAGGCAAATTGAAGATGTTTCGTGTGATAGAGTACTTGGAGATAACTATGAAGGGACAAAATTGCTTCTTCAGCATTTAATTGATTATGGTCATCAAAGAATAGCAATGGTTCATGGCCCACTTACGATTTCCACTTCGAAAGAACGGTATCAGGCGTATATTGAAACGTTAAAAATTAATGATTTAAAGATAGATCCCGCTTTCCTAGTAGAGACTCATTATAAACAAGAAAAGCAATGGAATGGAATCGCTCATTTGGTTAATGTTTCTCCTGCTGATCGTCCAACAGCGATTTTTGCAGCGAATAATTTCATTGCCATTAAAATTATAAAAAGTTTACGAGAAAAAAAGATTAAAGTTCCAGAAGACATTGCCGTCGTTTGCTTTGACGATTTAGAATTATTTTCAGACTTTGATCCTTTTTTGACTGTATCTTCGCAGCCTGCCTATGACTTTGGATATTTAGGAACACAATTAGTGATTGAAAGAGTAGATGAAGTCGGTCCAGCTGATTATCGAACAATAAATTTAAAGCCTGAATTGGTAATCAGAAAATCATCTGGAACTCCTATAAAATAATAGGAGTTTTTTTATTTTTGACTCTATTAACGTCTGCTGTGGAGATTAACACAAATGAAAAAACCACCTAATAACCTAATAGAAGGTGAGCCTTTTCTATTTATTCAAATATCTGTACATGACTTATTCAAGTAATTCAGCACCGTAAGAATTATCAATTATGCAACGCCAGGTACCTGTCGAATCCTTTTTAAAAACATAGGTAGCCATTCTTTCCATTGAGAATGCCGAATCAGTCTTTTGATTGGCACTCAGAAGGGCTTTTGCTACAACTAATGCCGTATCACCTGTTTCAATTATTGCCATCTTTTCTTGATTAACAATTAAACTATGATTAAAATAATCAGCGATAGCAACGAATGCCCGACGTATTTCTTCTTTGCCTTTAGCTAACGTTCCAGGTTTTACAACTAAGGTAGCATCCTCTGAATAGAAATCCATTAATTGATCGAAATCCTCATTATTTATTGCTCGGTCTGCATTCTTTATTACAAGTTCTAACTCATGAATTTGCATATTTGCCCTCCTATCAAGCTAGGTAAATTATAGGGATTCCAATTTACCCCTTGGTGAAGAATATTCGACTGTCTTGTTGTGGAATCCTTCTCTTGGACAAATAAGAAAAATCAACATCATTACCATAAAGCCATTTTTGAAGGGCAATCTGCCTATAGGGTAGCAATGAAAATAATTACCGTAGCAAACCATCCTAGTTATTACAGCTAAAGGTGAATTATTAGCTTCTTTCTATTTTGATAAAGTAAAGAAATAGAAAGAAGGCGTTAATGTGTAAAAATGTGTCAGACAGCAAGCATAGGCCTACTGTCTACCTTCTAATAAAAATCCCCTAATTTCCTCTAACGGTATTTCTACATTGATAGCCATTTGAATGAGTTCAATCCATTCTGTATCTAATTCTTCTACTCTGTCATTTGTCTGAAGTAACATTACCTATTCCTCCGTTGAAGAGGTAGCTCAGCTATCATAGTCAATCTGACCTTAGACCTGTTAGCTTTGCGTCCTAACCTTTCGATTAGTTTGCCGTTTTCTCATTTTATTATAGTTATATATTACTATCTAGATAGTGCTAATGTTGTCGTAAATTGTAGAAATGTAATTATTATTCTTTAAAAACTAAAGTTAATTAACGAAAATTAACGAGGTTGAGTGCCTTTTAGGTTCACCATAACATTTAAAATGATGGTATTATTAGTTTTATTTAACACAGCCTTTAGATAAAAAATTTTCTTCCCTTATTCAATAATCTGTCCCTATTGTTGAATAACGTGACACGGGTTTTTAACCGAAAAAAAATTCTATAACGAGGGTAAGAGTATAGGTTCGGTGGTGCGGTTACGCAAACGGAAATTTAGTGCCTAATTCCACTGGGATAAAGGTTTTTGGAAATATTTGTAGAATAAACATCTATAATAGATAAAGTAAATTCATTGTCTGTTATTGAACTAAAGGGTAGGGTAGTTGAAGGGGAGATTTGTAGTGAAAAGAACAGGAATTTTTATGGGATTAATAGTTATCATTGGTGTTGTACTTTATTTTGTACTTGCACAACCGAAACTTGAAGCAAATTTATTAGGGACTGGGTTGGAACAAAAAGTAGTGGTAATCACTTTGGGAAATGATGGATTTCAAGATATTGAATTGCTTGATATTCGAATAAATGGAGCAGAGAAACCTGAAATAGCGAAAGTACAAGTAGATGAATCGGGAAAAGGTTTTGTTCTTTCCGATACATTTATGGATGAAGGTTATATTTTTAAAGACTATGATACGGTAAAGATAGAAACTGGAACAGCAATCAAAGATGTTGAGTTCCAATCTAAATATGGGCTTTCAGTAAAAGATGATGTTGAAATTAATTCTGTAACTATTCTTTATAAATACTTAGGTATAGAATTTGAAGAAAATGTGCAAATAAATTAATAAATGGGGGCTTTAGTGAGAATATTTGGTTCTCGATATATAACAGGAATAATAGAGTGATGTCTACACGTCCGCAGAAACTACTCAATTTATTTTACCTTAAATCCACAATAAAATTTAACATGCCATTTTAATTGAAGGAAACATCCATTTTTAATAGAATGTAAGACTTTAAATAAGAGGAGGATGATCAGTTTGGAGAGAAGAGCTTTACTGGTATCTCGATTACCAGAATATGAAGAAGAAATTGGCCGGTGGCTATGGTGTTTAGAAGATGTTCGCCGTACTCTTTTAACAGAATTAACTGGAATCAGCCAAAGGATGCTCGACACAAAAATGGATGAAAGACAAACGATTGGCTCGCTGTTATATCACATTGCATTGGTCGAGGCAGATTGGTTATATGAAGAGGTTCTTGTTACTGAATGGGATTCTGAAATACGCTCGTTGTTTCCGTTAGAATGCCGTTCTGAGGAGGGCTCTTTAACCCATATTGAGGGACAAAGTTTAGAAGAACATG
>NZ_JBFUIB010000065.1:0-15758 GCF_056402095.1 Peribacillus sp. P4_C12 | reverse complement strand
CTTTGCTATTAGCTATGTAGTAGCAATTTCTTCTTTTACCTTTGCTTCCTTTTGCCTTACGAGAGGAATTATCTTCTCCCCGAAGACTTGTAAATCTTCTTCGTAGTGCAGGAATCCTGTTAAGATGATATCCACTCCGATTTTTTTCAATTCAATGATGCGGTCCGCAACTTGCTCGGCAGTCCCAATTAACCCGGTTTTAAATCCGTCGTTGTATTGAACGAGATCCTCGAATGTTGAGTTTTGCCACATTCCTTCACCTTGTGAAGAAGCTTGACCTGCAAATTTCACTTGGCTTTTAAATCCTTCGACAGCCTTTTGATCTGCATGTAAAACAATATCTGTTAAAACTTGTTTTGCTTTTTCTTCTGTATCACGGACAATCACAAAACCATTAACACCAATCTGAATCTCTCTTCCATTCGAGCGAGCTAGTGATCGTACATGGTCTATTTGTTCTTTTAATTTCTCTAGTGTGTTTCCATTTATAAAATAAACATCAGACACTCGTCCTGCCATTTCTCTTGCGGCAATAGAGTTGCCACCTTGAAATATTTTGGGAGGGTTAATCGGTTTGGGTTTTAGGGGTGCTTCATTTGTTCGGTAAAAATCACCCTTAAAAGTAGTCGCTTCCTTTGTCCATAAATTCCGTAGAACTTGTATAAACTCTTCAGAACGCCGATAACGTTCATCATGATCTAACCATGGTTCTCCATAACCAGTAAACTCGCCTTTAAACAATCCACTAACGATATTTATGGAAGCACGTCCATTGCTGATATGATCGAATGTTGAAATAATTTTGGCTACGACACCTGGGTGCCACAGTCCAGGAAGAACGGCTGTAATGATATTAATTTTATTAGTCACACTTGCCAATGCAGAAGCAAGCGTAGCAGCTTCTAATTGATTCTCAGCCCCATAGCTTGCAAAAAATCTAGTTTGTAGTAAAACATAATCAAATCCAAGATTTTCGGCCATTTGTGCATATCGTTTATTCGCGTCATACGTCCAACCTGTTCTTTGGGGAATATCCGAAATAACCAGACCTCCACTTACATTTGGTGCCCAATATGCAAATTGTAAACTCATTAATATTACCTCCTGTTTTTCGGGAATACTCTTATCTAAAAAGCAATTTTTCATAAAGAAAGGCTCTTGTCAGCCTTCAAAAAAGAAGAGTTCGACAAGAGCCTCTGGTAAACCAGTCAGCATTTTTTGTTTTTTTAAGTACGTACACCTTTGTGAGAAAGTTTAATATACATTAAGCCTACCTGTCAAGTGAGTAATGAGAGGCGGATTTGTACCCTTTATAAAAAACCATTCTTAACCATTACTTGACTAATGTGTTTAATAAGATTTAATATTAAAACGAAGATTCTGATAATTTAATAGCCGACTAGGTCACTAGAGGCTCCCAATTCAAGGTGGAATATATCTTGAGAGGGGAGTCTCTTTATTATTTTTGAGAAATAAAGACGAATTAAGGAGGACTCAATTAATGAAAATAGCGAAAGAAAATAAGGCTGATTATCTTGAGATAGCTTCCTCATTAGCGAAGGAATTTGCTAAAACAGCAATTGAGCGAGATAAACGAGGAGGAACGGCAAAATTTGAGCGTGACTTACTTCGTGAAAGTGGTTTGCTTTCGCTTATAATTCCAAAATCCCTAGGAGGGAAAGGGGAAGATTGGAAAACAGTTTTACAATTAACACGTGAACTGGCAAAAGTGGATGGATCGATCGCTCATTTATTCGGATATCATTTCTTATGTTTGACATCTGTCCACTTATTCGGATCTCCATTTCAGAAAGAGAAGTTATATAAGGAAACGGCCGAAAAAAATTTGTTCTGGGGAAATGCCTTTAATCCGCGGGATGAAAATTTGCTATTGAAGAAAGAAAACTCACAATGGATATTGAGTGGGAAAAAAAGCTTTTGTTCAGGGGCAATGGATTCTGCCCGCTTATTGATTTCTGCTAAGAGCACAGGTTTTGATCGACCTGTTATTGCTGTAATTCCAACTAATCGAAAAGGAATTATTATACAGGATGATTGGGATAGTTTTGGACAGCGGCAAACAGACAGCGGGACTGTTATTTTTAATGAAGTGTTACTGAAAAATGAAGAGGTGCTTGATTATTATGAACAAGATCTCCAAGGTTTGTTTCCTACATTAAGGACACATATTGCCCAAACAATTTTGGTTCATGTGATACTAGGAGTAGCGGAAGGAGCCTTTGAGGAAGCAAAGAACTATACAAAAAATGTGACCCGTCCTTGGTTGACATCAAATGTAGAAGATGCAACCAGCGATCCCTATACCATTCGCCATTATGGAGAATTATTCGTTCAATTAAAAGCTTCAGCTGCACTAGCTCAAAATGCTGCAGATGCCCTGCAGTATGTATGGGGAAAAGAGTGGTCACTAACTGAGCAGGAACGGGGAGAGTGCGGGATCACGATTGCAACAGCGAAGGTTTCCGTAGCGAAAACGGCATTAGAGGTAACGAATCGTATGTTTGATGTAATGGGTGCAAGAGCTACCTCGGCTAGGTATCAGTATGATCGATTTTGGAGGAATATAAGAACCCATACATTGCATGATCCGATTGAATATAAAATTCGGGATATCGGCAATTGGGCCCTCAATTCTAAGGTGCCTGAAATTACACCTTATTCCTAACGAAGTAAACATGAATTATCTCAAGTTTTAAAAAAACCATCCGATTTAATCTTTGAAAAACGTCGATGGTAATACTTATCTAATGAATATCCGAAAAAGGAAGCGAGCATCTGTTGAAACAGCATTCCAAGTACTACAGGAACCGCAACGGCAGCCGGGAAATAGGTGGTCGCAAGAACAGCTCCAGCACTGATGTTCCGCATCCCGCCGGTAAAAGTTAAGGTAATGACGTCTTCCTTTTCCCATTTTAATAATTTACCAATTATCCAAGAAAGAGCATAGCCTGAAGCGGCTATAAATAAAACCAAGAAGGTCATGATTATTAATTTTTTGTCGAAATGAGTTAAATAGGGTGCAATTTTTGAACTGTTCAATATTACAACAATTCCTACGCTTAGTTTGGAAAAAGGAGCTAAGCGGGGGGATAGACTTGTTTTTATCTTGCCTTTCGTAGTCTGATTCAAGAACATTGCCAGCATGGACGGAAGAACGACCATTCCGATTAACCCTTTCACCATTGACCACATATCCATTTCGATTGAGCCGCCTCCGAAAAGGGCAACACTGTAAGGAACGATGAATGGAGAGAGCAGGGTGTCTATTAGGATAATGGTTAGAGCAAGTACGGCATTTCCTTTATAAATGGATACCCAAATCATACTGGTGACACCAGTTGGAATGACAACTGATAAGACTAAACCCGTAATCGTGAAGGCATCCCCACGAAAAACTAAATGGCCAAGGGCCCAGGCCCATATTGGCATAAGTACGTGCAGGATGATCAAAACGATGAAAACAGGTAAAGGGTGTGTGACTACCCGTTGTAGTGATTTAAAGTTTGAGCCTAAACTTCCTGCAAATGTGATGAAAGCAAATATCCATGGAACTAGAAATGTGTAGTCAGTTAAATGTTCGGCTAATAAGACGCCAATAACAACGCTTATTGGTGTAATAAGCGGCATAGCTTTATCCATTTGTTTATTAATTGTCTTCAGCATCATTCATCCATCCATTTCCTACGTGAAATTCTTCATAAGTAAGTTTACCATATTCAAAAATACGTATTTTAAAAGAATGAACTTTTGACTTAACGACTTCTACTATATACATAATAAATCCATTTAAGTAAAATATTAATATAAAGAGATTTTTATTTTAAAAATGTTAGCCGTTCAAAATAGAGGAGAGGGGAGTATCTATGCAGAAAGATATAAAAAGTGAAGTATTTTCATGGGTGAAATCTATCCTATTTGCTTTAATAATCGTGTTTATTTGCAACCAGTTTTTATTTACCCCAGTGATTGTTAAAGGTAAATCAATGGAGCCAACTTATGAAAACAATGACAGGATTGTAGTTACAAAAATCGGTAAGATCGAACATTTTGATATGGTCGTATTTCATGCTCCTGATGCAGATAAGAAGTATATCAAAAGGGTGATCGRCCTTCCAGGTGACAGTGTGGAAATGAAAAAAGACTTACTATATATCAATGGGAAAAAGTATACAGAACCATATTTGAAAACAAAAAAAGAGGAAATTCCACCTGAAGAAAATCTGACGGAGAATTTTACCCTGCAAAATCTATTAGGGAAATCCAAAGTACCCAATGGTTATTTATTTGTTATGGGAGATAATCGTAGGGATAGCTGGGATGGCAGAAGATTTGGTTTTATATCCGAGGAATCACTTGTGGGTAAAGTGGAATTTCGTTTCTATCCATTAAATGAACTAGGGATGCCACAGTAAAAATTATAAACTTGGAATACGCGTGTGTTAATTATCCATATTACTTGAGGAGAAATTTTATAGCGTAATAATATGGACTAAGTTGTATTTATAGCAGATGATAGATTAAGAACCTTTTCCAATGGTTAAGGTTTTTTATTTTGAATTTTGGAGGTTTTTTCATAATGAAGAATGAATTAGCCACTCTCTCCATCCCAATGCTGGATGAAGAAATGGGACAGCAGGTAAAAAGGTATGTGGATTCTCTGACAGTTCCGCAGGGAAGTTTGGGACGGCTAGAAGAATTAATAATTGAATTAGCAAGGATGACAGGTGAAGCCTTTCCTGAAGTATCGAGACCGGGCGTGATTGTGTTTGCAGCCGATCATGGGATTACGGATGAGGGGGTTTCCGCTTATCCAAAAGAAGTGACAGAACAAATGGCTCTCAATTTCCTGAATAACGGAGCCGCCATCAATGTATTCAGCCGTGCGATTCATGCTTTTTTTGACATAGTTGATATCGGGATTGACGCTGATATTGAAGCACCGGAATTAACTTCAAGGAAGGTCCGCCGTGGAACAAGAAACTTCTATAAAGAAGATGCGATGACACGGGAAGAGGTAAACCAAGCGCTTGAAATCGGGTATGAGCGCGCACAGAAAATGATTGAACAGGGAGCGAAATGTCTAATCCTCGGTGAAATGGGAATCGGAAATACGACAGCTAGTTCTGCAATCATCTCCGTTATTAGCGGGAAGAGCGTAGAATCGCTTGTAGGCCAGGGAACAGGACTAAAAAGTGAAGGTATTTTACATAAACAAAGAATTATTGAAGAAGCAATCTTATTAAGAAAACCTATTCCTGATGATCCAATCGATATTCTGATGAAAATTGGCGGATTCGAAATTGCCGGGATGGCAGGAGCCATGCTTGCAGCAGCCAATAACCGAATTCCCATTCTTGTTGATGGTTTTATTACAACGACGGCTGCTGTAATTGCAAACCTGATTTCGGGTCGTGCATCTGATTATATGTTTGTCGGACATCAATCCGCAGAGCCGGGACATAAAACGGCCATTGAATTGCTTGGTAAAGAGCCAATTCTTCAACTGGGAATGAGAATAGGAGAAGGAACAGGAGCCGCAGTTGCTTTTCCTATTCTTAAGTCGGCGACATTGGTCATAAAGGAAATGGCAACATTTGAGTCGGCAGGTGTTTCAAACAAATAATAATTATAATAAGAAGGAGGCTTTCTATATGAAGGCCTCTTATTTTTATGTAAAAAGACCTGCTAAGAAAAAACCATCATGCATCTACCGTGATTTCTTGTTTTTTACCATGAGCGGTTCGGTGCATCCGCTTTATTAGGTTTTGTTATTATGTTCCAAAGTTATTACTACATTACCCTTTTTGTGTCCTTTTTCTACATAGCTATGGGCCTCGACAATTTGTTCCAACGGATAGTGCCTATCTATGACAGATTTTATCTTTCCCGCCTCAATAAGCTCTTTGAGAAAGATTAGATCCTCAGTGCTTCCGGGTGTTATTCCACCTATTACTTTCTTGCTGCCTATCATTGAAGTCCAAAGCATTTGAACAAACTGTGGTAGCCCAGCGACAGCTGCAAGATAGAATAACGAGAACAAAGGAGAGTTATTTACTGAAACGTAATATCTCTGTTAGAATTTTCAAGAATATGGATACCGATATTCAGTATTTAAAGTTTAGAAAAGAGAGTTTTTTGATAGACAAAAGATTACTATCCTTGCTCCACTAATAGGTGCGATTCTTCATTAAGAAGGATCGCCTTTCCTTATGCAGATAAAGGGGCAGGATAGTTGATCTTTGGTGTCGTAATTGACTCAAACTATTCATTAAGAAGAATGTAAATCAGCTAAAAAAGAGGATATTAAATCCTCTCAGTTTATTTGTCTTTATCTAATTGTTCATCAGATTTTTGGACGATTTCTTTTAATTCTTCTATGTCACCTTTAGCATTAATAATTTCAAAGATCTCATTTAAGCCTTCTGAGGTTTTTTCATCTTCTGTTTTCACTTTACCCCTCCTAATTGTGGTTATTTATAAGGTCTCCAAAAACTAGAAGATAAAACATTAAAAGAAAAAAAGGGATTAGGAAAAGTGTACAAGTTGATTTCATAATAAAACCCCTCCAAATAGGAGAGGTTGTAAAGGTTTTATGGAGTTGTTTAAGTTGGTAACACTTCCCGATATTACACATCAAAGGCTGCTTGTGCTTTTGTAATTTGAAGTTAGCTAATTAAGTTAATTCTTCCTTACCGKCAATGATATCATAGCGTCTGCTTGCTGTTGTAATTGGTCATGTAGAATTGAACTTCTGTTTCAGCACGAAAGTATTTTTCTTTTGATATGAGGATCGAGGTGTGTTCGAATTCTAGAGAGAAAGTACTTGTTCAACTACAGGTGCGTTAGTTGATTAAGGAACACAAAAATGACTAAGGTTTTTAGGTATTGATTTAGTGAAAGGGTTTTAAAAATAATCAATTTCTTTAAACTTTTCAATGAAGATTTCATACTTAGATTTAAAATGAACAAATCTCAATAGCATTAATTTGATTAAATTTTATTTAAAGCTACATTACTCAGGAGAGAGTTGACTTTGATATTTCTTCATTTTTCGAACGACAGAAGGCTGGCTAATGCCTAAAAATTTAGCCATTTCATATGTGGACTTACATTGTTTATGTGCTTTCATCATCATCCATTTTTCCACTTGTTCAAGAGCTGTCTTGAGATCGCTGTCCTCAACCATCATTTGATCGATCATTAGGGTATCATCCTTTTTCTCCAAAGATTCTTGACTATGAAAATAGGAGGGGAGGAAGCCTGGGAAAATAATGGAGTCTTCGGAAGTCAAAATGAGCCGTTCAATTAAGTTTTCTAATTCACGTACGTTCCCGGACCATTTATGCTGGATGAGGATTTCGTATGTGGAGGGGTGCAATTTTTTGTCGGTCTTGTATTTCTTGTTAATGATCTCGAGATTATGATTGATTAAGATGGCAATATCCTCTTTTCTTTCTCGTAAAGGTGGGATATGGACAGGAATCACGTTTAAGCGGTAATACAAATCGAGCCTAAATGATCCTTTTTCTACCATTTCTTCGAGGTTTTGATTTGTTGCTGTTACGAGCCGAAAGTCTATCTTATGCTCTTTTTTTCCACCCACTCTTTTAAAGGTTTTCTCCTGCAGAACATTTAATAATTTCACCTGCATATCCAGGGGAAGTTCTCCGATTTCATCTAGAAATAAGGTTCCGTTATGTGCCAGTTCAATCAATCCTTGTTTCCCATGCTTTTGCGCCCCTGTGAAGGATCCTGCTTCGTATCCAAACATTTCAGATTCAAAAAGACTTTCTGGAATGGTACTGCAGTTGACTTCGATGAATGGTTCTTTACTGCGATAGCTCTGATTATGGAGCCTTCGGGCAAAGACGCTCTTTCCAACCCCGGATTCCCCGAGAAGCATGACAGTAGCATCCGTTTTTGAAACACGGAGTATCGTTTTGGCGATTTGCCGCATTTCCTTGCTTCGATAGATAAGTTCTTCCTGTTCCCGAAGTTCCTCGACCTCTGTTTGGTAGTCTTGAACCTTTTTCTTCAATTGTCCGTATTGATCCTGTAGGTTTCTGATTTCTGTTTGGTCCTGGGCATAACTAACGACGCGAACCAATTCACCATCATCATTAAAGATTGGATATGCAGTCGACATGACGATTTTTCCCGTCTTCGTATGTTGCATGATTTGAATAGGTGTTCGTTCTTTCAAAACCATAGCGGTGATCGATGGAGAAAGTATTCCTTCAGTTTCCAGCTGGTAAACCGATTTTCCAAGATAATGGTCGGGCTCAATTCCATAAATCCACCAGTGGTTAGGATTCGTAAATAAAATAAAACCCTTTTCATCGGTCACGGTAATATTGTTATTGGATGTGCTGATGATGGTGTCCAATACTCTTTTCACATTGTTATCACTCATTATTTTCTCCTTATCTATTGTTCTAGTGATTCAAATATAAATCAAAAACAAGGGTAAAATCAAGAATTTTCAGTTATTTTGATTTGAAAGTGAATCATTTGTGACCAGGATCTTTTTGGTCAGCTTTGCTTTAGCAGCCTTTGTTCAAATGGTGGTGGGCTTTTATTCTAATAAATTTATAAAGCGTGCAGTTACTGTTGGTGGAGCTGGTGCGACGATAATTTTATTTATGCTTTTAACTCTTTTCACAACGAGTTGTACAGTAAGGAATATTAGGCTGTGTTTCGTATCTAATCGCAGCAATAGGACTGATTCTTTTGGCATTTTTATCTAGGTGAGCGGCTCATATAAAGGCGGTTTATCGCTATTTTATGTTTTGTTGCTCTTTCACTGTTTCTTAGCATAGTTTTAGTAAGAAAGAATACTAAATAGATAGTATAGAGAGAAATTTTTTTGTGAAAAAATGGATAGAAAAGGGATTTTCCCTTTTTATCTTTCACTTTCTTCATAAAGGTCAATAATTAACTCTTAGCAGGCAGGAGGAGAAACGGATATGTCACGGTTACAAGAGTTTAAAGATGTATTTAAAAATATTAAATTAGCATGGGAACGTAACGAACAAGCGGTGATTGCCATGCAAATTAGTGTGAAAGGTTCTGCCTACAGACTGCCAGGTACCAAAATGATGATGGCTTCTGATGGGCAAATGTTCGGTACGATAAGCGGAGGATGTTTGGAAAGCGATCTTTTTGGGTGGGCAGAAAAGGCAATGGAAATGAAAAGGCCTTTAACACATAAATACGATTTAAGTGAAAATGAAGTGTGGGGTTTAGGAATAGGATGCAAAGGGATTCTTGAAATGCTCATTCTACCTATAGATCAAAATGATGTATTTTGGAAAAAAACAGAAGAAATTATCCAGAAGGGTCAAGCTTTCTCTTGTGTACTGGAAATACCTACTGGGAGGAGGTTATTGATTGAAAAAGAAGGTAATATAATTGGGGATTTGGATAATCTCCCCTGCGAGGTTGTTGAAAAAGCAAGAAATAGTATGGACACGCAAACTCGTGCAGAAATAATGAGCTGTGACGGAAGCAGATTTCTAATTGATGCAGTTAAACCTGGGGGAAAATTAATTGTTGCGGGAGCCGGAAGGGATGCAGTACCTGTGGCTGATTTGGCTGCTAAAGCTGGTTTTTCAGTTACTGTATTAGATTCACGTGTGGAATTTAACAACCCTCGACTTTTCCCCTCTGTTATACATTTAATCGAAAATCCTGAAGAGATTAATTCAAATAATGTCACGGATTCATGGTGGATCATCATGAATCATTACCAAGAGATTGATGAAAAGGCATTACAACTTGCTTTGAAAAGTAATCCACGGTACATCGGTGTTCTTGGTCCTATGGCTAGAACAAAAGAAATGCTTATAAATATTGGACAAACTTTTTCCGATGGGCCGATACATTCACCAATTGGTTTGGATCTAGGAGCTGAAACGATGGAGGAAGTAGCCATAAGTATTGTTGCTGAACTAATGACAGTCAAAAATGGTAGAAATCCGGTTCCACTCCATGGAAAGACGAAAATCCATGCTTAATAAGGTAGGAGCTGTAATTCTTGCAGCTGGAATGTCAACACGTATGGGAAAACCTAAACTATTATTACCTTTAAATGGTCAACCTCTTTTTAAATATGCTCTTAAAGCAGCGGTTGATGCTTCATTACAGCCAATCGTTTTAATCGCAGGTCATTATATAGAAGAAATTCGACATTATACTCATGATTTAGAAGATATAGAAATAATTTATAATCAAAATTATGCAAATGGTATGGCTTCTTCTCTGAAACTCGGTATTCAGGCGGTAAAAAAAGATGTGGATGCTGTCATGGTTTTCTTAGCGGATCAGCCCTTAGTTTCCAAATCAATTGTACAATTACTAATTGACCACTATAAGGCTCATAAGCATGAAGGGATTCGTATTGTCCGGTCAAAATATAAAGAAGATTTAGGTCATCCAATTCTGTTTGATGCTGAATTATTTAATGAATTCGATTCAATAGATGGAGATCAAGGAGGCAAAGAAATTATAAAAAAATATACACAATTAACAAAGATCATTTCCTTTGATAACCAGATGTGGGGAATGGATGTTGATGCACCTGAAGATTACTTAATAATGAAAAAATATTTTGATTTAGAACTTTACACTTAGAAAAGCCTTGGCTTGAAAGGGACTACTGCACGAGTCGCAGCTATATAATCGTGGTTGAGCAGTGCCTTTTGTAATTTTTCGGTTGCCCATTCTAACTTTTATTCTGAAACCCAAAAGGAAAGAGTGACCGTGTTTTGCGGTCACTCCTTTTAAGTATAGGAAAATAATAAATTATTAGCGAGATATAAAAGGATTGTCGGTTACCCAAAAACGCCATGGATAGTCCTTCGCTTCTCCGGAGTTGCCAATGCCGATGCGGGGTCCGCTGGATATGTGCTCAGGCTTTTTTCCAGTAGCAAGATAAAGCGGCGGCTTTGTGAAAGGTTGCCCATAATCGGCCATAGTAATGCCTAGTGCTTTGGATAACTTTCCAGGTCCGTTCGTCAACTTTCGAAAATCAGCAAGCCCACGTCTTTCATGCATTAACTCAAGCCCTGAATAGGGTTCCACAGCCCGGATTAAGATGGCTTCCGGCTTATCCAGCCCACCGCTTACGACATTGACAAGCGTATGGGTGTGCATGACGTATGTATAGATCATTCCGGACTTTCCGAACATCACTTCAGTCCGCTTCGTCCTTCTATTTCCAAAACTATGTGCAGCCCTATCTTCCGGTCCCATATAGGCTTCGGTTTCAACAATAAATCCAGAAGCGATTCCTTCTGATGTTTCTTTTACCAGCAGGCAGCCGAGAAGGGATTTTGCCAGCACGAGCGTTGGCTGCTGATAAAACTCCGGTGGTAATATTGAATGGAAATTTGTATCCTTTAGCATAGTATCACTCCATATAGTCTCTTATAGATAAAATTCCCTTATTGTAGAAAAAGAAACCTAGGGATGAAGGAAAGTAAAAAGACCGGCTGGAAAGGCGCCGGTCTCCATGTTAATCATTTATTAACCTAAATCTTTTTCCGTTTCTTGATCTCTTTTGATTTTTCCAGAACCAACTGAAAGAGCAACTAATATTCCTACAGAGACAAAAAAGATACCAGTGACAAATACACTTGAAAATGCATCAATCCAGGCATTTTCAATGGTTTTTATAATGATATTGCTGACCTCAGCCGGCATTTTCAGATTCTCAGGATAGAGCATGATATTGAACAAATTATCTGTTTTATCGGCAAGTGCCTTCAATGCTTCTTGTATTAGGGTGTTTTTTTCACTAACAACCGCGTCATCCATATTTTGCTGTAGATTGTGATTCATGACTGCATTCAAAATCGTAATACCCATCGTTCCGCCTATTGATCGAAAGAAGGTCGAGGCTGCAGTGACCGATCCTAACTGTGATTTTGGAAATTCATTTTGAACGGCAATCATCAGGGTCGGCATAACAAGACCCATTCCCACACCTAAGACAGCCATGAAGGAATAAGCGGTCAGAATTGTAGTTTCACCATCCATCGTACTCATTAGGAAAAAGCCGAGAGTCGCAATGGCCATTCCAAAGGTAAGCACGGTACGAAAACGAAATTTTAACAACAGCCGCCCGCCAACGACACTAGAAAGAATCAACCCGATCATCATCGGAGTCATGGTCGATCCGGCTTTTGTTGGTGACACTAATAAAACTCCTTGCATGAACAGTGGGACAAACATAATAGCCCCGAACATGCCCAGACCTAGCAAAAATCCTAAGATATTCGTGGTGGCAAAAACTCTATTTTTAAAGAGAGATAAATCAAGAATTGGTTCAACTGCTTTTCTTTCAAAAATGATAAATAGGACAATAAAGACAAGGGTGCTGCCGAAAATCAAGAGAGATTCAAGTGATATCCATTCGAATTTATCACCCCCGAATGTTAAGCCCAATAAAAGCAGGACAATACCAGGAATTAAGGTGAAAATACCAAGGAAATCGATATTCACTTTCTCTGTTTTTTGAATCGCTTCGTTCTTCAACCCGACATAAATCAAAATCGCTGATAATAATCCCGTCGGTACATTAATGAGGAAGATCCAATGCCAGCTGATATGGTCGACAATCAGTCCACCCAGAAAAGGACCAATTACAGAACTTAAGCCAAAAAGGGCTCCGAATACACCCTGCCATTTGGCTCTTTGTTCAGCAGTGAAAATATCGCCGATAATCGTTTGGGATAAGGGCATGATCATCCCGCCCCCGATTCCTTGCAGCCCCCGATAGATAATCAGCTGCTCCATCGAAGTGGCAGTGGCGCATAAAAAAGAGCCAATCGTAAAAATAACTGTACCAATCAAATAAAGGGAACGTCTGCCATATAAATCTGAAAGCTTCCCAACAATCGGTACAACGGTCGTAGAGGCAATTAAATAGGCAGTCGTCACCCATGCAAAGATAGTGAAACCATTCAATTCCCCAATAATCGTTGGCATTGCTGTCCCGACGATTGTCTGTTCCAATGAACTGAAAAACATACCAATGATCAATCCTGTTAAGACAAGCTTGGTATTGACTGCTCTTTTCTCGATTTGCATTTCATTTCTCCATTTCCTTAAACTGTATTCCTTTTTTCAACTAATGACTAATAGGTCAAAATTATATAGTGGAAATGACTTATAAGTCAATCCTTTTTTTTCGCTAAAAAATTCAGTTGCATAAGTCGTTTATTCGTCTATTTCATCTTAGTAATTCGACTAGAAATATGCAATTCCTTCCTAATCTAAATATCTGCGACGTGTTTCCATTTACCATATCCTATATAATAAGAGAGAGTATAGATGAACTTATGATTGGAAGTGTAAGATATGAATAAAAAAATCGGGTTTATTGGATGCGGTAAAATGGGAGCGGCAATGCTTGAAGGCATGTTGCGCTCGGAAGTCATCTCACCTGAAAATATAATGGTCAGCACAGCAAGTGTTGAGACTTTGACGAAGATCACCTCGAAATATAAGATTGAAGGCTGTTTAGATAATAAAGAGGTAGCCGGTTTTGCCGATTTGCTCTTTTTAGGGATTCAACCCGCCATGCATAAGCAAGTGCTCGACGAAGTTAAGATTCATGTGAAAGAAGGAGCTGTGATCATTACAATGGCAGCTGGAATAACTACATCACAAATTGAGGAAGGTTTGGGAAAACCAGTGAAGGTTGTCCGAACGATGCCAAACACTCCTTCCCTTGTCGGTGAAGGCATGACGGCAATCAGCATTAATCGTGAAATCACAGCAGCTGATATTACTGATGTTACTACACTGTTGAATTCTTTTGGAAAAACAGAGCTTATACATGAAGATTTGATGGACGCAGTGCCAGCAATCAGTGGATCCTCACCGGCTTATGTATACATGTTTATCGAGGCGCTTGCGGATGGAGCAGTTCGTGACGGTATTCCACGAAAACAAGCATATCGAATGGCCGCACAATCTGTAATGGGTGCTGCTAAAATGGTGCTTGAAACAGAAAAGCATCCTGGCGCTTTAAAGGACGATGTATGCACTCCGGGGGGGGCAACAATATCTGCGGTTGCTTCTTTAGAGGAGAATCAGTTCAGAGCTAGTATTTTACAAGCGATGAAAGCCTGCACTGATAGAACGAAGGGGCTCGGACAGTAAGAATTATAGATTGCCTATTCTCAGGCAATCTACTTTTTTACATAATATTATCAGAATGTTTAGTTAAAAAAGAGGGGGAAGCAGAATGAATACATATATAGAGGATTTAAAAAAGATACTAACGGAAGAACAAGTCACGGTGAATGAAACTATATTAGAGCAGCACAGTCATGATGAATCGTATCATACTCCGCACTTACCGGATATGGTCGTTTATCCAAGAAGTGCTGTAGAAGTGAGCGCAGTCATGCGTTATGCGAATGAACATGAAATACCAGTCATTCCTTTTGGTCTAGGTTCGAGTTTGGAAGGACATGTGGTTCCAATTAAAGGGGGAATTTCGCTCGATTTATCCTTGATGAATCAGGTGTTGGAAATCAGGGAAAGTGATTTTTTGGTGAAGGTCCAACCAGGTGTGACACGGACGCAGTTGAATAAAGAATTGAAAAAATACGGATTGTTTTTTTCTGTCGACCCCGGAGCCGATGCGACATTGGGAGGGATGGCAGCTACGAATGCAAGTGGCACAACTTCCGTTAAATATGGGATAATGCGCGATCAGGTTCGGGATTTGGAAGTGGTTCTAGCAAACGGTGAAATTATCCATACCGGAAGCTTAGCTACAAAATCATCATCTGGGATACATTTAAATGGCTTATTTGTCGGTTCGGAAGGCACGCTAGGTGTATTTACTGAACTGACTCTAAAGGTGTACGGCATTCCTGAAGTAACAATGGCAGGGAGAGCTTCATTTCCAACCGTTGAACAAGCAGTATCTGCCGTCAATGGAATCATGCTAGCTGGGATTCCAATTGCGCGTATTGAATTGGTCGATGCCGAGTCTATTAAAAAAGTAAATCAATTTATGGACAAATTTTACGAAGTTAAACCAACATTATTCTTGGAGTTTCACGGGAATTTTGCCGGACTAGAACAGGATGTCAATTTTGCTAAAGAAATCGTAAGTGATTTTGGCTGTGAGGATATCCAGTTTGAAACGGATTCAAAAGCGCGAAATGCATTATGGGAAGCTCGCCATAATCTTGCATATGCTTTTATTCACAGTGCTCCTGGTAAGAAGCTGATGGTCACGGACGTAAGTGTGCCCCTCCATGAATTGTCGAATGCCATATTAGAAACAAGGAAAAAAGTCGAACAATCCAAAGTAGAAGGAGCGATTGTGGGCCATGTGGGTGATGGAAATTATCATGTGTTATTCATGATTGATCTAAGTAATCTAGAGGAAGTGAAAGAAGCGAAGCGGTTAAATGAAGAAATAGTCGAATATGCCTTAGCGAAAGGCGGTACATGTACGGGTGAACATGGGGTTGGGCTTGGAAAATCCAAATATCAGCGGAGAGAGCATGGAGCGGCATATGAGGTGATGAAAACGATCAAGCAGGCATTGGACCCGAATGGAATAATGAATCCAGGGAAGATTTTTGTAGATTGATAGTTGAAACATGAAAGAGGGTGCTTTAGGCACCCTCTTTCTGAAACGACAAAAGGGACAGGGGAACTGTATGATGAAGAGAAAAATCTTAACAGGGGTACAAGATGTTCAACTG
>NZ_JBFUIB010000064.1:0-15790 GCF_056402095.1 Peribacillus sp. P4_C12 | reverse complement strand
GGCATTGGGTATCCTCCAGGCTGACCTTGACCTCCCGGCATCATCGGAAATCCTCCGGGCTGGCCTTGACCTCCCGGCATCATCGGAAATCCTCCAGGCTGACCTTGACCTCCCGGCATCATCGGAAATCCTCCGGGCTGGCCTTGACCTCCGGGCATTGGGTATCCTCCGGGTCGATCAAATTCACCAAACTCTCCCGTCATAGGGGCCCCATCAAAACTTCCAAATTCACCATAGTTTTGCCTTGTATCTTCCATTTTTCTTTCACTCCCCATCTAGGTTACAGTCTAGAATATGAATGTTGAGCGAAAGAGTGCAGGTACATGGCTTTCTCAAATGGTCTTCAGTAACAGCTTCTTTAATAGCGGGGTAAAATGCTCTGGCAATTCAGCTACACTCGGAATCATCAGCCGTTCTTTGCCGTAGATGTTTTTCATCGTCAGTTCTTCACTTTCATCAACGCTTCCATCCGCTAAAAACATGCCAATGATTTCGATTCCTTTTTTCCGGGCTTCGGATACGGCAAGATGCGTGTCGACGATTCCATTTTGGTCATAATCGGCTGCGGCCGGTTCACCATCGGAAAATACGAGCAAGAAGCGATTCTTTTCTCTCCTTTTTTCCAATTCTTTTGTTGCAACCCTGATACTGTAGCCATCTCTGTTGTCTTCCTCCGGTTCAAGCTGCATGATTTTTGCGCCTGAATTTTGATAAAGCGAATCAGAATGGGATTGGATCACGTGGAAGTAATTCGGCTGATAGCCTTCTTTCACCTCATTTGCATCCTCCCAAAAACCGACAATCGAGTGAGGAATTCTTAATTTTTTCAACACTTCATGAAACAGCACGATCCCCCGTTTTGTTTCATCCATCTTGTTATGCATAGAGGCCGAGCAATCGATCAATAGCGTGAACACAGCATCTATTTCATTGGAATCCCTATTCTTTTTGTAAAAGACTCTTGGATTTTCGTCGAGTACAAGCGGCAGTAATTTCTTTGATAAGCGGCCATAGACCAAGTCTTTTCTTGGTGCATTCTTTTTATTTTCGAGTGTTTTTTCAATCGTACTTGAGAGTTTTCTCTTGAACGGTTCAATATCTGCAACAAACTCGCGATAGCGTTTTTCCTCAATAGGAGTGGGCATTTTTGCTTCCTTAATTATCTGAACGACGTCTTTATTTTCTTCGCCAAATGGATGTTCACCACTTTTTCCGATATTCGTTTGCTTCTTTTCGAGCGTTTCCTGTTGCTTGTATTCCTTTTGTTCACTTTCTCCTGACGAGCCTTGAATCGAGGCCAGCGCCTGGTCAGCATCTTCCGCTTCCCGAGCTCCGCCGCCCATCAAGCTTGTTTTCGTTCCCTGCTCCAATTCAAACTGAAGGAAGGTCGAATTATTCTCGCCATTTTTATTCTCGCGATGCCATGTCGAGAATTTTTCATCAATAAACTCACTATTCTCTTCACTTACATCTTCTGCGTCATCGTTCACCAGTTCATCATTTCTTGTTAGTTCATCAAATAACGTATTCGCTTTATACTTCTCCACATTAGCAACAGGAAATATGAAATATTCATTCATCGTATCCTGATACTCTTCGTTCAACCTAAAAACGATTTGCTCACAAATTCTAGTGATATCACTCGTTTTTGTTGCTTCAAAGACCGAATGAATAAGCGATTTAATTTTTTCCAGTTCTTCTAGTTGACGTTCATTAGCTCTCGGAAAAACAGGATCTGGCCTATCCGAATGAATCAGTAAATAAACGAGGCAGAACAGCTCATCTAACGCAAAGCTTCTTGTGACATTTGTCGCTAATTGGCTTTCAAAATATTGTTTTAGGTAAGCTCCCCGTACAGAGAACCACTTTTTCGTGCCAGGACGTTCTTTTTTCACCAATTCCTCCAAACGCAGATCTTCGAATATGGTGAACAACTGGGCAGCAAACTTTGGAAGCGAGCATTCTTCTATGATGTCCTGGTACTCTTTCATGCTTAGGATTGTAGAATGATGCAGCGTCCCAATTGTTCTAAGCAGCACATCTGTTTTCAATCCCGCTTCTTTTACCTCCTGATTCCCATTTTCCCAAAAATGGCTGGCTGTGACCTTAGTCTGAATCAGATCAATAAAGGAACCATAATTATATTCAAATTCCAGGTCAGGAATACCTGATAAGACAGTCGATAGATCCTGCAGCTGCAAAAAAAGGGTCGTATCAATTATTGAATCATTGAATCGAATATACTTCATGCGGCATTCTCCTAGTTAGAATAATGTATCTGCCAAATTCTTCACAAACTCCCGCTCTCGTTCCTCGTCCAACTTATCCACGATGGAGCGAAGAATCGCACGTTTCGGGGGAATCAATACACTGAGGTCACAGGCATCAAGCAAAGCCCGAATTGATGCTGCATCTTCAGCCACTTTTCCTTGATTAACGGCGTTTATTAAGTCACCTGACAGCTTAACGAACAATTCGATACTTCTTGAATCCTTCAACTGTGTATTCGATTGAATCAATTGCTTTAACTGCTCTCCTTCGATATAAGGAACCTCGATCACGACAAACCGGTTTTTCAGCGCCTCATTCAGCGGTACTGTACCGACATAGCCTTCGTTTATTGCAGCAATTACGTTAAAACCATCTTTCGCAGTGATGACTTCGTTCGTGAACGGGTTCGTTATCGTTCTCCTGTAATCGAGCACCCCATTGATTAACGGCAGTGTTTCCGGCTTCGCCATATTGATTTCATCTATGTATAAGAAATGTCCGTGATTCATCGAATTGATAACAGGACCTGGAACGAATTCAATCACCTGTTTTTCCTCTTTGTAAGCAAGCGTCTTGAAGCCCAATAAGCTTTCAGCATCCAAATCGACTGAGCAGTTGACACTGAACATCGGTTGGTTGAATAAATTCGATAACGTCTCGGCAAATTTCGTCTTCCCTGCCCCTGTCGGTCCTTTCAAGAGGATGTTCTTCCCCATACTTAAGGCTGTAATGGCATCCACCATCAACTCCATCTCAGGAGGCAGATATCCACCTTTCCTTATCAGTTCCTCAAATTGAGAGGAATTTTTTTTATTTGTATGTAAAATATTAGCTATTTCTTTTGGTAAACGATTAATCATTGTCTCCATACACCCCTTTTTCATCATTTTAATGCTCTTTGCYGGTAAAAACAAACACTAAGAAAAAGAGCCGTCATATAGACAGCTCTAAGAGTAATCATTTACATTCAACGTTCAAGTTCTGATGCCTATTTTCATAAAGTGAATAACTAGGCTTAATACACTTCTTCGGGACTCCTTTTCATTAAGCTTATCGCAAAGCCTAATACACCACCAAAAATGGCTGGAAGCACCCAACCTATTCCTACACTATATAATGGAAGAAAATCGGTGAAAAAATCGGAAACAGCATAAATTTTAACACCGGAAGCCATTAATCCATCCAAAATACTGATGATGGCTGTTAATAATAAACTCCCAAAGTATACCTCGGATTTTCCTTTGAAAAAGGAATGCAAGAATGTTAACACAATTAAAACGATGGCCAATGGATAAATCGCGGTTAACACAGGCACTGTAATCGAAATTAGTTTGGTCAGACCTACATTGGCAACAGCTGCGCTAAAAACTGAAAAAATAATAACAAATGACTTATACGATACAGCAGGAATTACTTTATTGAAATAGGAAGCACAAGCTGTTATCAAGCCTATACTAGTAGTTAAACAAGCTGCGATTACAATTAATCCTAACAGTACTGCACCTGCAGAACCAAAAAAATAATTCGAAGCTTGCGCTAGAACGTCTCCACCATTCCCTAAATAACCAAGTTTTTCCACACTAGTTGCTCCGACATAAGTTAAAGCAGTATAAACAATTACTAATAGAGAAGCTGCTATAAGGCCGGCTTTCATACAGAAACCTAAAACTTCTCTTCTTGAAGTAATTCCTTTATCTTTGATTGCATTAATGATAATAATACCAAATGCAAATGCAGCAAGCGTATCCATAGTTAAATATCCTTCTTTGAAACCTTTGAAGAACGAATTATCTGAATAATCTGCAATAGGAGATTGTATTTCGCCCATTGGATTTGCAATTGCCACTACAATTAGTATCCCGATAAAAATCAATAATAGTGGAGTTAGAATTTTCCCGACAATATCCAACATTTTCGATGGGTTAATAGATAATAAACAGGCAAGTCCAAAGTATACGACCGTAAATACTAGCAAAGGTAAAAAGCCGACTCCATCTGGAAGAAAAGGTTTAATCCCTATTTCATAAGACACACTTCCCGTTCTTGGAAGAGCGAATAACGGCCCGAGCGATAAATATAGAACGGCTGTGAAAATAAAACCGAACATCGGGTGCGCTCTGCTTGCAAGCGACTGCACATCACTTTTACCTGAAAAACCAAATGCTAATATTGTGACAAATGGCAATCCAACACCTGTAATGATAAATCCTAAACTAGCAGACCATAAATTTGTCCCGGCCGATTGACCGAGCATAGCAGGGAATATTAAGTTTCCTGCACCAAAAAATAAAGCAAAAAGCATTAATCCTGTAACAATAACAAAAGAAAGTGGTGCTTTCTTTGACATTTTGAAGCCTCCAATATTTTGATTCTCTTAACAAAAGAAAAGAGATGTTGTCCATCTAATTTCGATTTAAAAGTGAAATAAACTACGGAATTTACTTATTTCATTGTCATGTATCCACCTGAAACTTAAACACAACAACCCTTACTATAAAATGCACTGGAACGTTTGTCAAAAATTATTTCTTTCATTATTCGGAAAAATCTTTCTTTTTCTGTTACCTTTATTAAAATGAGAGATAACAAAGCAATATATAGCGATTTAACATAGAGGGTTATAAAATGGGTACAACTCATTTCCTATTAAAATTATTTTTATATTCAGTGATATTTTCACTTTATAACAAAACATATTAGAAAGAAGGTTGAAGTATTGAAGACAGAAAAAGAAAAAATGGTGAACGGAGAACTATATATTGCGGCGGACCCAGAATTAGTAAAAGATAGAGCGAATGCACGAAGGTTAACCCGACTATACAATCAGACAACGGAAACCGATGAGTGTAAAAGAATTGAACTTCTGAGGGAGCTTTTTGGTTTCAGTGGGAAAAAGATATACATTGAGCCCACTTTTCGTTGTGACTATGGGTATAACATTACTGTAGGGGAAAACTTTTATGCGAATTTTGATTGTGTCATCCTGGATACTTGCGAAGTCCGTATAGGAAGGGATTGTATGTTGGCTCCTGGGGTACATATCTATACAGCCACACATCCACTAGACCCATTCGAACGCAGTTCAGGTGTAGAATACGGAAAGCCCGTAACGATTGGAGACAATGTTTGGATTGGCGGCAGAGCCATCATCAATCCCGGAATTACAATAGGGAACAATGCTGTTGTTGCTTCGGGAGCTGTTGTAACAAAAGATGTCCCAGATTGTGCGGTTGTAGGTGGAAACCCTGCGAAGATCATCAAATATATAGAAGGAATAAAATAGCAGAGCACATTCACTTCTGAAAGGCTCTGCCTCTATTTTTCTTATTAAATTGTTTTTAACGCTTGAGGAATCGGTGTATCCCCTGTTATTAAGTCAAAGGAACGGTTATACGTATTTTCTTCGATTAATGAGGCAAGAATTGTTTGAGCCACATCCTCCCGCGCAATCGTCCCTCTTTCCAGTTCCTCAGCAGCGGCTACATGGCCTGTGCCAGGTTCGTTCACAAGTCCACCCGGCCGGATGATGGTATACGTTAAACTGCTTTGTAACAATGCTCTATCCGCATAGTGTTTGGCCACATAATATGGTTTGATGGCTTCATTCCAGTTTTCCCTATTATTCGCCTGAAAGGCACTGACCATGATGAATCGGTTGATTCCTAGGTTTTCAGCTGCTTCAATCGTTTTAACAGCACCGTCTAAATCAATCAAAAGCGTCTGATCCGCGCCTGTGCTGCCTCCCGATCCTGCCGTAAACACGATTGCATCGCACCCATTTGCCGCTTTCGCAATCTCATCCACTGATCCCGCTAAACTTACGATTACAGATTCGACTCCGATTTTCTCAAAATGCTTCCTCTGTTCTTCTTTGCGAATCATTGCTCGTACACTATGTTCCTGGCTATCTTTTAGTAAATCAACCAGGTGTTTACCGATCTGCCCATTTGCCCCAACTACGAATACTTTCATAAAAGTCAGCTCCCATAATGGTTAGTTTACTTTCTATATTCAATTATTTCATGTACAAAGTTCATTATCAAACAATCAGCCCATCCTTCTATCCATTTGGGTCCGTTCATTTTGCATCGTCATATATTGGAAATAGTTTGCAATCACATTTATATATTTTATAATAATTAAAATAAGTGTTATTTATAACACAAAGGGGAGGTGTAAAGATGGCAATAAGACTTTTAATGCCACCTTCTGCAGCGTCTCATGCAAAGCCTAGTATTGGAGGCGATACTTTGCATGGGGTAAAATTAATCTAAACTAACATCGCCCAGCTTATCATTTCTATATATTTGGCTTTGCACCTTATTTTGTTCTAAAAAAAGAATAAGGGGCTGGCAGAAATGAAATATGTAAAAGCAACGACTGTTTTACCTGAAAAGCTGATTGTGGAAATTCAAAAGTATATACAAGGTGAAACAATATATATCCCTAAACTAGAAACGACTTATCAAAAGTGGGGAGCTAGTTCGGGATCAAGGAAATACATTGATGACAGAAATGCTTCTATTAAATATGCATTTAAAAAGGGGCATACAATTCATCAATTAGCCGAGGAACATTTTCTCTCCATAGAAACCATCAAAAAAATCGTTTATTCTAAATAGGTAATAAAATTGTAGCGCTGATAATATTATCAGCGCTACTCATATGTCGAGTATGTTTCTTAGTCGTTTTCTACCTTTCAATGTTGATGCAAATTCTGTAAAGTAAATAGAAACGGTACCAAGTTTAAAAGGTATCGTAGCAACATGAACAGGGGTGGAAAAATGGAACCTTTTATCAGAAGTGAGCAATATAACTTTATTAAGTCTCAAACTCAGATTCTCATAAATGGACACGCGACTGCGAATGATAGGGATGTTATTCATACCCTGAAAACAGTCGCGAAAGAAAGAGTGTTAAGCTTATTCAATGAATTGAGTGAGGAGCAAAGGCAAGTATTAGACCCAATTGATACCATCAAAGAGCCTGCACAAGCTGAAGTGTTTCTATTGAAGATAAAGCCATTTGTGATTCCTTTTAAAGAAGTGACTGAAAAAACAATCAAAAAGCTATTTCCTAAAGCGAAGAAGTTAAAGAACCCTATGTTAGAGAACTTAGACTTGAGAGAGATTTCATATTTGGGATGGGATGATATCGGCTCCGGAAAAAAATTCATCATAGCACCTCATCACAATAAGCTATTGGGGTTGCATGGGACAATTAAACCTTCTAACAAAAAAGGTATCTGTGCCATATGCAGTCGCTTTGAAGAATTAGGAATGTTTATGTCCGAAACAAAAGGAACAGTACAAGGTACATTCATTAAAAAAGGTAATTATATTTGCTTGGATAGCTTAAAATGCAATCAAAACATCACCACATTGGATAAATTAAATGATTTTATCGTGCGAATAAAGTAAATATGGTATCCGAATAAAAAAGCAATCCTTCATTATGGAAGAATTGCTTTTTGTGTCTTAATTTTAGTTATAGTATAGGATCAAACTCAACTTTACTCGTGAATTTCGTTCCTTTACTCGTGAGTTTCACTAATTTACTCGTGAATTTTGTTCCTTTACTCGTAAATTTCACTAATTTACTCGTGAATTCATCAGCCAACAAAAAAAGAAGCGCCATAATCRTTTTTATGGCRCTTCTTTTTTCTGTTTAAGGTAATACCGACGAACCCATCAARTAGCGGTCTACTTCCCTTGCTACTTCACGGCCTTCATTGATGGCCCAAACAATTAGGCTTTGCCCCCTTCTTGCGTCTCCAGCAGCAATTAAATGATAATCGGATTCATTTAATGGATAGGTTTTCATGATGATATGCCCCCCCCCCTTCTCTTTTACTTCAAATATTTCATTTAGTTGACTGGTTGTGTACGATTTTACTACTTTCATTGGATGCATAATAAGGTCACTAATTTGGTGGCCTTCTTATTTAGCTTGTTTCTTCGCTTGTTTAACAAATTGTGTTCGATTTACTATCAACTCTTTACTTTTTTCACCGCTTCTAAAGCCAATAAGCGGAAGTAGGAAGCGGCTGGGAAAAGTGCCGTTTCATCTACAATAAACTTCGGATGATGCAGGTCATACGGACCGCCTGAACCTATCATTACGAAAGCACCTGGTATTTTTTCTTGGTAAAAAGCGAAATCTTCACCTATTGAGCTAGCTTCTAGCATTTTTGTCGTGTAGCCTGCTGATTCTCCAACCTGAAGCATCAAATCTGCCCATTCTGGCGTATTATCAACTGATGGGGGACCTGGATGCCAAGATAATTCAACTTTTGCATTGAATGTTTCACTTATACCATGTAAGACTTGTTTCATACGTTTCTGTATGAACTCTCGTTGGGTTTTACTGAAGGTGCGGACGGTCCCTTCTAAATATGCACTATCAGGGATAACATTCCACGTTGATCCACTATGAATTTGAGTGATGCTCAAAACGGCAGTCTCTTTTGGTGCAACATTTCGGCTGATGATGGTTTGCAACGTTGAGATAATTTGTCCTGCTATGATAATCGGATCATTCCCCTCTTCCGGTTTAGCCGCATGTGAGCCAGTTGCTTTAACATGCACTTCAAAGCGATCCACTCCCGCTGTCAATGCACCATGTTTTGTTCCTAACTCTCCAACTTTCAACGTCGGATCATTATGAAGACCAAAAATCACATCCACATCATGCAACACACCGGTTTCCATTAAAGCACTTGCACCGTGTCCCGTTTCCTCTGCAGGTTGAAATATCAAACGAATCGTTCCGGCCATATCTCTTTCTTCTTTTTTTAATAAAAAAGCAGTTCCTAAAATGACAGAGGTGTGAAAATCATGACCACATGCGTGCATAACGCCAACGTGCTTTGAAGGGAAGCTCACCTCAGATTGCTCCAAAATCGGTAAAGCATCAATATCGGAGCGAAGTGCTATCGTAGGTCCAGGCTTGCTTCCTTTTATCTCAGCTACCACACCCGTTTTCAATGGAAAATTAAGTATCTTAATATCCTGAGATTGAAGTGCTTCTTTAATTTTCCTAGTCGTTTCAAATTCTTCGTTTGATAATTCAGGTGTCATATGAAGATCACGCCTGAATTTCAATAGATACTTCTCTAATTCTACATTGCTTATAGTCAACGGTTATCCATCTCCTCAAAAATACGATTAAAAGCTTTCCCCATTCATTCTCATGAAAAAATTAAAGAACGAAACTAATATCCAAGGAATATCAATTGAAGCAGCTATCGCTTGTTGATAAACGTGTAAAGTATGAGTTCTAAATTATGTAGCATGGTAAGCATCTGATGGAATGAAGTCAATCATATCCCAGAAATGAAAAGTGTTTATTTTGAATATTTTCCATTGACAATTTATTATACAAAATGCTACCATTTGAAGTAATTTACTATATTAACGTATCAATACAAAAAAGTATTTAATTTCAATAGTAGTAAAAAAGTAAAGACATTACATACACTTTGGGCGGAAGAAACCCTCTTCTAATTGGAAGCGGGTTTTATTTTAGCAACAATTCATAGTAAACCTGTAAGGATATTTATATTATAAATCCCCTGCGTTTAAAAGTGAAGACACAAAGGAGTAATTGACACATGAAAAAGAAAAAAGTAAAACTAGGTGTATTTTTGGCTGGAACAGGACATCACGTTGCTTCTTGGAGACATCCAAACGCCAATCCGAAAGCTAATATGAACATCGATTATTTTAAGGGGTTAGCGCAGACTGCCGAAAAAGGTTTATTTGATTTATTATTTTTGGCAGATAGTTTGTCAGTTGCAAAGGACTCGCACCCTAATATTCTGACACGATTTGAGCCATTGACCCTGTTATCTTATCTAGCCTCGGCGACTTCCAATATTGGTTTGGTTTCAACAGCCTCCACCACCTACGAAGAACCCTTTAATGTTGCTAGAAGATTCGCTTCTTTAGACCATATTACCTCGGGCCGTGCTGGCTGGAACGTAGTCACAACGTCCCTTGCCTCTACAGCAGCAAATTTTAATAAATCAGAACATCTAGAACATAGTCTACGTTATAAAAGAGCTACTGAATTTGTTGAAGTTACCAAGAAATTGTGGGACTCATGGGAAGACGATACGTTGATTATTGATAAAGAAACAGGTCAATTTATTGATGAAAGCAAGTTTCATGAAATCAATCATCAAGGGGAGTTCTTCACTGTAAAAGGACCATTAAATGTTTCTCGCTCTCCTCAAGGGCATCCGGTTATCGTACAAGCAGGCTCTTCTGGCGATGGGCAATTGCTTGCAGCAAAGCACGCAGAGATTGTCTTTACTGCGCAGGAGAACAAGGAAGACGCGATTTCATTTTACAATGAGTTAAAAAGTCATTTGGCCGCTTTTAATCGGGAGAAAAGCAGCTTGAGTATTATGCCAGGATTGTTCCCGATTGTGGGACAGACTGAGAAGGAAGCCCAAGAGAAGTATGAGGCATTACAGGAGTTAATTATTCCCGAAATAGGGTTGGCTATTATGGGAAGGTATTTTGGAAATGTGGATTTTTCGAGTATCCCTTTGGATACACCGTTTGCTGATATTTCATTGCCTGATAATGTAGATAGTATCCAAAGTAAATATGATTTGATCGTTAAACGAGCGACCAATGAAAATTTAACATTACGTCAGACATATCAATGGGTTGCAGGATCACGCGGACATCATATCGCAATTGGAACACCAACGCAGATTGCGGATAAGATTGAAGATTGGGTGAATGAAAATGCAGCTGACGGCTTTAATATTATGCCTGCCCTCTTGCCAGATTCTTTAACAGATTTTGTTGAACTTGTTGTCCCAGAACTGCAATCAAAAGGAATTTTCCGTACGAAATATGAAAGTAACACATTACGAGGGAATCTTGGCCTGGATAAACCGGTCAATCAATATTCTCATAACTTTTAAACTTCTTACACCTGGATGATGGTTCGAAAAAGACAGAGCCACCCTACCGAAGAAGAAATTACTAGAGTATAGGAGGTACGAGATGAGTCAAATATTTCGTGAAGTACAAGTAGAAGATGTGGATAAATTTCTTCGTTTAACATTAGATGCTTATGCGAGTATTCGAGAATTGGATATTCACTTCTCTGCGGCAACAGCCACAAGAGAGGAAGCAATTAAACACATAGCCGAAAATAAGGTGTATGTGCTGGAGGAAAATGGGACATTCATTTCCACCGTATCGATTCGGTTACCGTGGGGTCCAAATCCTGGCCCGCTCGTATTGCCACACATAGGCTGGTTCGCTACAAACCCCGCATATAAGCGTCAAGGCATAGGAAAAAAAGTATTATCATGGCTCGAAGAAGAAATTTTGAAGAAGCAGCTGAAAGCCTCAGCGGTTACTCTTGGAACGGCAGATAATCATCCATGGCTCAAAGAAATGTACGAAAAAAATGGATTCGAAGAAATAGGTCAAAAAGATTTAGGCAAAGGCCATCTCACGATATATTTGAGAAAAATTTTGCAACCGGAACAATATCAAGCTTGGACTGCAAAACATAATCAAACTATTTAAAATTAGGAGGAAAACAACGATGAAAAAAATCCTTTCCCTTGGATTCGCTTTACTTTTTGTATTAGCACTTACAGCATGTGGCGATGCAAAGCAAGAGAATACTTCTACTGATTCCGAACAAAAAACAATTAGAGTGGGGTCCACTGGCCAAAGTTATCCAAATGGTTATCAGGAGAATGGCAAATTAACAGGTTTCGACGTAGAACTTACAGAACTCATCGCCGAGGATTTAGGATACAAGGTAGAATGGGTCACTTCGGATTTCAGTGGGATAATGGGACAATTAGGTTCAGGTAAATTAGACACAGTTGCGAATGCCGTTGCTATAACACCAGAACGCCAAGAGCAATTTCATTTTACAGAACCATATAGTTATTATGGTGCACAAATTGTAACAAACACCAAAAACACTGATATTAAAACACTAGATGATTTAAAAGGAAAAACCGTTTCTGGTGTATTGGGTTCAAATAACATTGCGAACCTAGAAAAATACGATAAAAACGGCGATATCAAGATACGTACCTATGAAACTAGGGATGGCGCGATGCAAGATGCTATTAACAACCGTGTAGATGGATATATCAATTCTCGTCCAATTTTAGTTGTAGAAATAAAGAAAAATGATCTTCCGTTAACATTAGTCGGTGATCCAGTTGCCTATGAAAATGTAGGATATCCATTTACCAAAACAGAAAAAGGTGAAAAATTCAAGGAAGAATTCACAACAGAAATTCAAAAGCTTAAAGAAGATGGAACATTAGCGAAGCTGTCCAATAAATATTTTGGTGAAGATATTACCACGGAATCCGGCGAATAAGCATAGCGGAGGTTTTAAAGCATTATGAATTTTGATTTACAATACATGTTGGAAATTTCCCTACAAATCGCAAAATATATTCCGATTACCCTGGTTTTAGCCATCGTTTCGATGGTTTTAGCCATTATAATTGGACTTGTAGTAGCCTTAATAAGAAACAGCAATATTTTTGGAATCACCCATGTGGCAGCTTTATATATCTCTTTATTTCGAGGAATGCCTACGTTAGTACAATTGTTCATCATTTACTACGGTTTACCACAATTATTCCCGTCGTTGACAACGATGGACGCAATCATGGCGGCGATCATTGGATTTAGTTTGAAAGAATCCTCTTATTTAGCAGAAATTTTCCGAGCTGGATTGAATTCCGTGGACAAAGGGCAGATGGAAGCCGGCCTTGCAACTGGTATGAAAAGAGTGCAAATTTATTCGCGAATCATTTTACCACAAGCTGCTTTAAATGCTTTACCTGCGACAGGGAATACGTTTATATCTTTGATTAAAGAAACGTCCCTTGCCTTTACATTAGGGATTACAGAACTTTTTGCAGAGGGAAAAATGATTGCATCCGCTAACATGCGCTTTTTTGAGACATATTTGGTGGTTGGCTTGATTTACTGGCTATTGGTTATTCTTTATTCTTGGATACAAAAATATCTAGAGATTTGGCTCAGCAAACCACTTAGAAGGTGATCATATGATAAATGTAAGAAACTTAACCAAACATTTTGATAAAAAACAAGTATTGAACGATATTAATCTAGATATAAAAACTGGGGAAGTTGTCGCCATTATTGGTCCGTCGGGTTCTGGAAAATCAACGTTATTACGCTGTCTGAACTTGTTGGAAAAACCCAACAGCGGCACCATCGAAATCAATGATGTAAAATTGGATACCCAAAAATATAAAGCGAGAGACGCGTACCAATTAAGACAACAAACCGCAATGGTCTTTCAACACTATAACCTTTTTAAAAATAAAACGGCCTTAAAAAACGTGATTGAAGCGTTGCTTGTTAGCAAAAAGATGAAAAAAGAGGAAGCCATTCAAATCGGGGAGGATTTATTGAAACGGGTTGGCTTAGAAAAACAGGCAAAACAATACCCCGCTACCTTATCTGGTGGACAACAGCAGCGTGTTAGCATCGCTAGAGCTTTAGCTGTAAAGCCACATGCCATTTTATTTGATGAACCTACCTCCGCTCTTGACCCTGAATTGGTTAATGAGGTTTTGCAAGTAATACGGGAGTTGGCAAAAGAAGATACCACTATGGTGATTGTGACGCACGAAATGCAATTTGCGAAGGAAGTCGCGGACCATGTCATTTTCATGGCTGATGGACATATTATCGAACAAGGCACCCCAGAACAAGTAATTGACCATTCTCTTAATCCGAGAACGCAGCGTTTTTTACGGCAAATGGGAGATGAATCAGACGTAGCAGCCAGGTAAAAAAGGAAGTGGTGTGGATGAACACGGAAATGTTAGCAGAAGCGATCTATTATTCTAATCCTTTGGAAAATGAGTTGGTGAAAAATGCTGCCATCGAAGGAATGCTTGATTATCTAGCTGTTTCCTATCAAACAAAATCCGAGAAAGAGATTACGATTTTAAAACAAATCATTTTGGATGAAGGCGGAAATGGAAAGAGTTACTTGATTGGAAGTGACATTCAAGCAACAAGGGCCCAAGCAGCACTCTTCAATGGCTTTCAAGCTCATTTACTAGATTATGATGATGTACATTCAGATGTAAGAGGCCATCCAAGCGCAGTTATTTTGTCTGCTTTGTTAGCGGTGGGAGAACCAGAAATGCCCGGGAATCGTTTTTTAGCTGCCTATGTGATTGGTGTGGAGATTATGGCTCGGTTTGGTGAAGCTATGAACCCCTATCATTATACAAAAGGTTGGCATAATACAGCTACACTAGGCGTGATAGCTGCTGCTGGGGCGATTGCATACTTACGGGAATATCCTCCACGTTTAATAGCTGAAACGATGAGTTTGGCCGCTACGCAATCGGCGGGTCTACGGCTTCAGTTTGGTACTGTGGTAAAGCCACTCCATGTTGGAATTGCTGCTAAAAACGCTGTGGATTCAGCGGATTGGATTCGTGCGGGATTACATAGCAACCCAGACTTCTTAAATGGAAAGAACGGTTTCTTTGAGGTATATGCGGATAATGGAGTTCCCGATTTGACAGTAAATTGGGGAAAGACATGGCGTATCGTTACACCAGGGTTATGGTTTAAACAGTACCCTTTTTGTTCTGCTGCTGCACATGGCGTGGAAGCAGCTGTTTTTTTACAAAAGAAGTACGATTTGTCGGATGAAGATATTCAATCGGTGAGTGTTTACTTTCCTCCAAATGGTGATTCCGCTTTGATACATCGTAACCCCGCGACTGGTGAAGAAGGAAGATTTTCGATCGAGTATATTGTATGGCTCGCGCTCTCAGGCAAACCGCTGACCTTTTCATCTTTTGAATCGAAACCTATTCCCTCTTCATGGAGAAAATCTTTTCAGAAAGTAACTAGAGAGATAGATGTAACGACCAAGCCTTCAAAAACAGCACTCCCAGTGGGACGATTTACAATTGTGAACGTGACCACAACAAGTGAGGATGTGCTTTCGAAACGAATCGATACACCTAAAGGAAGCCCTGGTAATCCTTTAACTAAATCCCAACTAAAAGAGAAATTGCTTCAAGCCATAGGAGATGACGTAAAGACAGAGAAAATAATTGCATCTGTCCATGCACTTACTCACACAGAACTTGGTGTTTTTCAAGAAGCAACTACAGAAGCTGAATGATAGTATCTTAGGCGGACAGTGTTTATATACTGTTCGTCTATTTTGTATACCTAGCATTATTGGCTGCTCATTAGTCTTAAGTGAATTTACTCGTGAGTTTTGTTCCTTTACTCGTGAGTATCACTAATTTACTCGTGAATTTTGTTCCTTTACTCGTAAATTTCACTAATTTACTCGTGAATTTTGTTCCTTTACTCGTGAGTTTCACTAATTTACTCGTGAATTTCGTTCCTTTACTCGTGAGTTTCACTAATTTACTCGTGAATTTTGTTCCTTTACTCGTAAATTTCACTAATTTACTCGTGAATTCATCAGCCAACAAAAA
>NZ_JBFUIB010000063.1:0-16752 GCF_056402095.1 Peribacillus sp. P4_C12 | reverse complement strand
GATCAACAGAAAACTTGGCCGTAATGTCAGCTATTGAATGGTGACCATCTTTATAAAGATTTAAAATAGCCAATTTTTCAGCTTTAGAATATTTCATTCGAGCCATAGAAAATACTCCCCTTAGATCAACAGATTTTTATTTTTTATCTGTCTACCTAATGGGGAGCATATCAAGATTGATCAAAATGGATTCTTCTCTTATGAATTAGTATATATTTTTTATAAAAAGTTTGATCATTTTCATCCTATGATCTTCCGCAATCGCGCCCTTTAACGGAAGATTATTTAACAGTATTAACATCCTTCTGCAATATCCATGATCAATTACCACCAATTACATTTCAGAATCTTTCTTCATCTATTCAGCCATAGCTGTAACTATAGCTTGTACATCAACCATGTTAGACATATCATGTGTTGCTATGTCAGATGTGCTTGCTGTATCTGAAAGCACTTGTCGAACAGCTTTTTCAAGAAATTGAAATTCCTTGTAAATTTAGAGTACACTCAAAACTTACAAAAGAAAATCCTTTGTTTATGCGGTTTTTCTTGTAAATTTTAAGTTGTATAATAAATAGAACAAGATTTTTTGTATTGGAGTGAATAAAATGAAGTGTACGAAGACACAAAGATAAGTACATTGGGGACATGAATTTGAGTACATAGAGTTATTAATCCACTCAAAACCGCACCAATTCAATCTCTAACTGTTTTGAGATACAAAATCGAGTACATTATAAACAATACAGTCATATAAATTTATCTGTAAACACAAAGGGGAAGGCAATATCTATACCCTCCCCTTTTTCGAACACAACTTATTTTTTTAATCTTCTTGCTTATTTTATAAAAAAGATTGATCATTTTTTGATCCTTAATCAACTAAAGCACCCGTTAGTAAAAAACTTTATATTCAGAAAATATAGCACCTAGAAGAACGATAGCGTAGCAAATAGTCCGCAGATTTTGGACTCTCACCTCTTCCTTTTTTCATCAAAATGAGTCGCCCTGCTGAAACTTTATATTCACGTTGTATTTGACTTTCTTGCCATCCTGCTTCTTTAATTTTGGGATCAATTAGCAAAAAAAACACTTACAAATGGAAGTGTTTTTTAAACAGATTTAAAACGTTTATTTAATATTAAAAGTTTGTTCACCTAATTTATCGCCACCAATACCTTGTGTAGCAATTAATGTTACAGGTGTTTCTAAATCATCTAATTCATAAGCTACTGCATTTTTAACTGTACCATCTTTTTTAATTGTTTCTAATTGAGAATCGAGAAATTGGTCATCTGGAAGTCCACCAACTTCAAGAGTATTGACTGCATTAGGATCATTGTCTTGTACTGCTTCAAATACTGCCGTCCATCCAGTAGTAGGGTCAATCTCTTTATCACTTAAATTAGTTGTTTCATACCAAATTGCAAATACAGGTTTTTCACCATATTCATTTCCTTTTTCACCAGCTTGAATAACTTTAGTTTCTGTAATTTTAATTTTTAAGTCATTTAATTTTGCTTCATTATCTTTGAAATAGAGATCATTATTCGTCTCTTTTTCTTCATTTGTATTTTCTGTAGTTGCTTCTTTATTTGCAGAATCAGAACCATTTTTCGTTCCTTCGTCTTGATTGCCACAACCAGCAATTATAGATAGTGTTAGTGCAGAAATTAGTATTAAAGTTTTTTTCATCATGTTACATTTCTCCTTATGTTTTAATTTGATTATTATTAGTGTAACTTATTTTGTGAATATAGTCCTAATGTTTTCTATATTATTCCACCTTTTTTGTTGTAAGTAATCTCCTGATATTGCACCCAAGAATAGAGTTATCCCATCCTTATCAGAAATCTCTACTTCATAATTGTTATCCTCATAAACCTCTAGGATAGTGCCTACTTGTCCTTTAGTAAACTCATTATTGGGATCATCTTTAATTATCCTTACAACATCATATTGTTTCATATTTTCACCATTTCCCAATTAACCTTGTTAAACTATCCTGCCCGTTAGCTTAAGTACATTTCTTCACAATCCCCATTTCTCTTAATAAGCGTTACTAAACAATCTGGCCCTAAAATGGAAAATGAGCGCTTATCCTTGTTCCAGGATAGCGCCCGATTGTGGAATACTCTAAATGAAAGGTATTTCCTTTCCTTCTACATAGTGCTTTTAAATTTGCTAACGATTCATTAAATCCACCAGAATTCATTGTAACTCTAGTTCCATTATTTTCTTCATCTAACATAAAAGAAATAAGCATTTGTTGTGAATCCAAGTAAAGRGAAAATTTCCGATAAGGATTAATGATTTCAATTGTTAAAGACACGGTAAGCTTCTCTGTTAGATTATTATGAACACTAGGCATTAACGTAAAAAAAACTTTCTCCCCTACATGCAGATTGGGGATTTCCCAAGGTGAACCTGGAGCATACCATTGTGAGAGTTTATTCGCATCCGTTATAGCATTCCAAACGGTTTCTTTTTCCCCATCAATCCAAACAGAACTTATATCTTCTGCGTTCCCCTATCTATTCCTCCTCGTAAAAATTTATGGTTATATATTAACACCTTCAGAAATTAAATCCTTGTTAAATTAACCTATTAACCTGGTCCAATACACGAAAAGAGACACGTTCCTAAATAAACGCGCCCGATTGCTTAAATAAGATACTTAACTAGGTATATTTTATTTCATCATCTCATTATAAATATACAGACTATATAATGCAGGTATCAACAAACCAAGAGCAAGGCAAAAAACAGAACAAACCACCACGCTTATTCCAAAAGAACAAAATTCAATCTTATACTACCAAGCATAATAACGGAAATACGGCAGTCATGAAAAAAGGAAGCTGCCAAAACTTGAATTTGCTTGCTTTATCTAAAATCGTCCCTGGATAATTGTTTACACTTTATACTTCGCTGGAAAACATTTTTCTCAACATTAAGGAGGAAATTTAATTGGAATCAGTGCCATCTACCCAAACGAAGCTACAAGCTCGTGAAGACACGAAAAAAAATGCACTTATTTTCATTGCTGTTATGGCTATTCTTATTGGAACTATTTTTGTGAGTTTATTACAACTTCAGCCACCAATGGTTGTACCAGCTACTGGTTCAGCAAATGAGTTTTCTGCAGAGAGAGCACTCTCCCATTTAAAAGAGTTTGCTGTAAAACCACATCCTCTTGGATCGGTAGAACATGACAGAGTTCGAGACTATCTTGTTCACAGTTTAGAAGAGTTAGGATTAAATCCTGAAATCCGAAAAGCCAATTCTTTAAATAGTGTCGGCAGATGGATAGTAGGCGGCACGGTGGAAAACATTGTTGCCAAAATAGAAGGAACGAACTCTACAAAAGCGATTATGCTCGTTGCACATTATGATTCTGTACCAGGATCAGCAGGTGCAGCCGATGATGGCGCCGGAGTGGCTGCCATCTTAGAAACAGTAAGGGCCTTAAAAGAAATGGCACCTCTTCAAAACGATGTCATAATACTCTTAACAGACGGAGAAGAAAATGGATTACTTGGAGCAAAAGCATTTGTAGAGGGACATCCTTGGGTAAATGATGTGGGATTAGTGTTAAACTTTGAGGCACGGGGAAACGAAGGTCCCTCTTTTATGTTTGAAACAAGTGATAACAATAGTTGGCTAGTTAAGGAGTTTGTTCAAGGTGCTTACACACCTGTCGCTCATTCCTTCCTTTATAGTTTATATAAGCAAATACCAAATGATACTGATTTCAGCGTGTTTAAAGAAGCCGGTCTTAAAGGATTAAACTTTGCCTTTGGTGATGGGGTTAGCCATTATCATACAACCAGCGATAACTTTCAAGAGCTAAGTTTAGAAAGTCTCCAGCATCACGGCGAATATATGTTACATCTTGTCACCCATTTTGGAAACGTCGATCTCACTCAAACTCATGAAGGGAATCAAGTTTTCTTTAACATTTTGGGTTCCAACATGATTACCTACTCAGACAAACTTGTCATTCCGATTATGCTGTTGGCGGTTATTCTTTTTGCCGTTACGGTCGTACATGGATATTGGCTTAAGAAACTATCCCTTCTTGGAACACTTGCAGGTCTTTTTGTTTTCATCGTAGGGATCATCGGGTCTTTTGCCATCGGATCAGGATTATGGTCCGTACTCACCTATATTTTTACGGATCAAGAATGGTTGATGGGAACCAATAAGAATGTTGGCAGTCTTTACTTCATCAGTTTTTCCATTATGATCTTTGCTTTCTTGACGATCCTTTATGGGCTGGCTCATAAAAAAATCAAAACCATTAGCTTAATGATGGGTGCCTTATTTCTTTGGCTAATCCTTTTAGCTGCCTCCAGTTTTCTGCTCCCAGCAGGCAGTTATGTGTTTGCGTGGCCGCTATTATTTGCTCTAATCGGCGTCAATATTTTGATTCGTTTAGATGAGTATTCATGGAAGAGTTATCTCGTTACAGCTGGTTTTGCCATCCCGGCATTTCTTATTCCATCACCAGTTATTTATCTCTTTGAAGGACTCATATCTATGCATATGGCTGGTACGCTCATGGTCCTTGTTTCTCTTTTAGGTGCCATGCTGGTATCTATTTTCACCACCTTAAAAATAAAATTCAATTGGGTGATACCATCCATCTTCTTAGTTACAGGATTATTGGTCATGATCACTAACAGTATCAACCTAAATAACTTGCCGACAGCAGAACATCCACAAGCAAGCGATATTGCTTATTTTATAGATGCAGATTCAAACAAAGCATATTGGGCGGCAAGTCAGCCATTAGATGAATATACATCGAATTATATTAATGAAAATGTGAAGAAAGGCCATACGTCAGAATTCTTTCCTATTTTAAACTGGGATGTAAGTTATACCCAGGCTGATTTATATAGCATGGAAGCACCTAGTGTGACGGTATTATCTGATAAGGTTGAAGGTGCCAAGCGGACAATAGAATACCAATTGAAAACGAATCGCAATGCTGAAGAATTGTTAATGGAGTCTTTTTCAACGATGAATGTATCTCAACTGATCATCAATGGAAAAGAAGTGGAGTTGAAGCAAAAAGAATTCACAAAGGAATCGCCATTTGAATTCAATTACGTTCTAGGTCAAGCCGAAGAGTTACATGTAAAGATAACCGTAAATGCTAAGGATTCCATAGAGTGGATGATAGCCGATCGTTCTTACAGCATTCCAGAATCAAAAGGGGAACGGTCGTCAAAATACAGTACCTATGGGGATAATTCATACATCATGAAAACGATTAAACATTAATGACCATTAAATAAAGGCCGACATATACAATGTTTGATTCTCCAAACTAGTATATGTCGGCCTTTTAATACGATTGACTGCTTGTAAAACATCGGGAGGTATTTGAATGGAAATTAAATAATGAATGCCATTTAAATGGTAAAACTTGAACAATTAAAACTCAATTACTTATTTAATATTTTCAAATGGATTTTTCGGTACATGCTTCTCTTTGTGAAGAAAGTTAAAGAACTCACGTAGCGCACGCAAGCGAGCATTCACCGTAACTACTTTAGCGCCTTTATATTTAAGCAGGTATAAAATTACGTTTTCTTTTATATGCTCTTCTGTTACATGATAAGGCTTAAGGGATCCTACATCTATTTCCTGCTCCTTAAGATAGCTAAGAAAAGTGTTTATTTCACTCCGATAAAATTTGAGCGTGTGGGGTCTAAGATGCGTATTTCGCAGTCTTTTAAAAAGAGGTTGATTGCGTCCTCAAACGTCTCTACATATGTTTTCGTTTTTTTATTAATTTTTGATAATTCACCTTCGTCTATATCGTTGCTACGTCTTGCCATTAACTACTACCTCCTGTATATTGCGTAATATTCGTCGCACACGATTAGAGCACAGTAGTTTACGGTAATTTTGACGCTTAAAACAATAAAAAGCGTCTCCTACCGTAGTAGAAAACGCTTGATATTACGCATATTCTCGCTTATTGAGCGAATAATAAAGTAGTCTTTTCGATAACGATGGTCGGGGTCGAACCGACACTCCTCACGGAACACGATTTTGAGTCACGTTCGCTAATGGAACACCAGCAAATGCAAGTATACTAACGATTGTAAATAGAATGTTATTTTCACTTCACACTACCTATCTTATTTTACGCATGTGACAGTAATTATTCAAGATTGGCATAAATGAATATATACCCTGAAGAATGCTGATTCCCTCGCCTAATAGGGGTCCCACCAACATTTCGCGGAAAACATACGGTAAGACATTTTTTGAAATGAAAAAGCAGGCGTTTTATACGCTAAGGATATTTTTCACCATAAACCCTCGTTTTTGGTGAATTTTAAGATGCAGTTCGTAGCGTGGCTTTCTGCTTCCTTTAAGTTAGTATGGAAAGTTATCTTCTATTATTGTTTTGGTATTGTTCTCCCAGTCTTCTCTTATCATTGCGTACCCAACAGAATCAAATAATTGTCCGCTTTGTCTCCAGGATCTACGGTTATAAGATTCTTTTACAAATCCGCTATTAAAGAACGTTTTTCTCATCGCAAAATTATCATATCTGGTATGACCTTCGATTCTAGTAATATGAGTGTAATTATTGAATACATAAGTACTTAACCAATTAAGGACATGCTTTGCTATTCCTTTCCCTCTAACCTTTTCTTTCAATCGCAGATCGAATAAACATATGGGATCTTCTAAATCAAAAATTCTTATTAAACCAATTTTTGTATGATTATCCATGATCCAAAATGTTTGGTTCCCGTTTTCGTTATAATTTCCGTTGGCTAAATTTTCTCTTATAGACTCCTCAGTAGGATTCTCCTGTCCATGAAAACTCCATGTTTCTGATGTTAAAAATTCTACTAATTCATCAACCATTTTATTTTCAAACTCTAAATATGTGTACATCGTTCTCCCCCTTGAATGGCTACCTTCAATTAATTAAATCCACATATATGAAATTCTTTCACCTATATTATAACGTTTTCTTACTAAACTACCCTTCATCAATTAGTTTAAGTAAAATCTTCACAAGTTTAATGATATTCAAACCCGAATACTCTAATTGACTAAAAAGTTCCTCAACAATCTGGCCCTATTGTTGAACAAAGAAATACTCTACAAAAAAGATCTTTTTATCAAACTTTTTTACAAATTATCAATCTTTATTATAAATGATCAGACTTTTTTATAAATTATCAAACTTTATTTTAAATCCACACTTATTCCATTAAATGGCCCTATTGTGGAATATCATGACTGGTGTTTTTAAACCACATTCTTGTAATTTAATAACTTTTTTTGTAAATGAGATATCTTTATTGAGTTGTCACTCCTACAAAAACTGCTTAAAATGATCACTATTTGCCTTCCATTTAAAGAATGTACTCACTTTTAGTTCCTACTGATTAGACACAAAAGTGAGTACATTAATTTGTGAAATGGTTGATTAATAGGCAATTATAGAGGCCTGAAATGTTCTTACTTTTATGACCTTCTACAGCTAAAAAGGATATCCAGAAAAATATAAGAAGTTAGCAAACTAAAAACCCCTTGGCGTTCAAGGGGTTTCATGTCGCTCGTTTTTATTGGTTATGCATCCATTAAGCTTTTGAAGAAGCTTAATAGATGCATAAAAAAGTAGAGTTTTTTAGATGAAATTCAACTGTTTTTTACAGACCAGATTGTCTTTATGGCTAGTTGGTAGAAATTTCACTACTTGATTTTTCTGTTGATTAAAAAAAGGCAGGGTGTATGTATGTGAATTCTTGTTGTTATGTTACACCCTTACTAATAATTATGATTAAATTGACTAAATATATACCATCCATTGAGCTGGCAAAAAAAATAAAGCTTAGATTAGTAAATTATGCAGAAAAATTCTGTTGGAACCCCTAATTAACCTTGTTGACATAACGGAAGGCATATTAACGTTCTAATTCCCATCGATTTCTCTTTTTGCTTTTACCTTTAACCTTCTGTTGCTGACGTTGTTGGTAGGACCCCTTATAGAACTAACGCACCCGTTAGTTTAAGTGTTATACTTCACAAATTATTAAAAAATATTTAATTCTAGAAATTCATCAGTTTCCATAAAACCAAACTTCTTATACACTGGTCTACCCATTTTTGAAGCCCCAAGCCATATTTGTGAAATACCTGAAATCTTAACTTCATCAACTAATTTAGTTAACAGCTTTGTTGCGATTCCTTGCCCACGATAATTTTCATTAGTATACATATTTGTGATATAAGCCTTTTTTCCAGTCTTATTGGTGTAACAAGGTGGAAATTCATAAAAAATTACTGCACCACAAGCTATAATTTCTTCATTATCTTCCACTAGCCATTGAATTAAAGTACCATCACTTAGTTTATTTTTAAAGAAAACATATAGTTCTCTATCAATATCTATATTAGGTTCTATCCCCTCATCAACTAATTGCTTTTTTCTTAACTCGACCAATTTATCAATATCATCGATATTTGCTTTACGATATTTCAACTTCTCACAACTCCTTTATAAAATTACAACTGACCAGCCCCATAGCATAATTAATTCTCATCATTTTACCATTGATTCTTATTAAACTAAACTGCCATTATGTTATTTACTAACCTGCCCCGTTAGTTAAATTAGAATAGTGGTATTTCAATTCCCATTTATGTCATTGAAGATATATAAACCTACACCCAATATAAAAATAAGAATAAACACAATCCACTTTGTATAATACCAGCCCTTTATTCTATCAATAACCACAAAAAGAGTATTAATAATAATAAGAGATATACCCAAGGATACACCCAATGCTGTCCATATGTTCCTATATTGGATAGGAAGTAATTCAGTTAATAGACAAAAACTTCCCCAAAAAAACAAAATGCCTGGGGGATCTTTTCTTTTATATGTTTCAGTTCTTTTGGGGTATACTTCCATTTATTCTCGGACACCTCAACTATAGTTCCTAAAGTGATAAAGTTCAATTAACTCATATTTTCTTCAACTCTTGCACCTGTTAGTGGACACGGTACTTACATTTAATCACTGTAATTTTATTATATCATCTTAATAAACTAAACTGCCCCGATAGTTGCATAAAGAAAAAGCGCCTTAAAAACAGCTCTGATCTAAAGCTAACGCACCTGTTAGTTSMAYAAGAATATCTTTTAAAAGTAGTCGGGAATATCAAAAGATATGGAGTCAATATCATTTTYWTTTGAATAATACATACAAATACTATCCTTATATTTTTGCTTAGAAGAAGGTATTTCAATAAAATTAAATCTTCTATAAAAGTCTGACCCAATATCGCTATATAAGAAAAAATTATKACAATCTATATTTTGCTCTAATTTGTTTATCACTTCTTCAATTAATATAGAAGCATACCCTTTTTGTCTTAAATGTAAAGGAGTAGCAATTGACCCAATCCCTCTAACAAGTAAGTCTTCTGAAAGATTTAGTTCATAYACTATTAGGGAACTTAATAACTCTTTTGTATCAGTTTCCTCCAGAACATACCATTTCCCCTKTTTGTACTTACTGGAACCCTGACACATCKTTACATATTCTTGAGAAAGCATTCTGTCTCCCCAAACATCATAGCCCATCATATAAACTACTTTCATATCCTTGTCTRTTGCTTCTCTAATTTTTTTCAAWATATCTCTCCTTATGACTGTATTTTCTTATTGATTCACTTCGCCTTTCAAAGTTTAAGTCCTTTTTTTATTGAGCTAACCTGCCCCGTTAGTTCCGTAAGAAAATGAGCTGCCTTAAAGATAGCTCTGATCTTCAGCTAACGCACCTGTAAGTTGAAGAAATAATAGTCAATAGCTATCCAATAAAAGAGTAATGCACTAATAAACCAAATTAAGTAGTCCTTACGCTTTTTTTCTCTAACTATAAAATTTTCTATGCCAATTAATAGGACTCCTGTTCCAAGCATAAGGTACATAATTGCAGAATAGCTCCAATAATTATCAATATTATTCCTCACTAAAAACCAAGCAAATACTACACCAACAAATACAGTTAATTGTGCATACATAAGAGGTTTAACTCTACGTTCAGCTTTTTCAAAGAACAAGCTCATAATTTTTTTAAAAAAAGAATTCATATATTTGCCCCCGAAGACCATTTTATTTACGCTTTCTCATGAAAATTCTAACATTAATTATTACATCCACAGAAGGTAATATGTACCTCTTATGCAACTAACCTGCCCCTTTAGTTCACTAAGAATCGCTATTTACATTGAAGGTAGATATACTCTCCATTCTTTCCAAGCTTTAAGATAGCCACTTAAGTCATGTGGGTGAACCCTAATACAAATGCCTATACGTGTGTATAATTGAAAAATAACTTCCTCCAAAAGCCTTTCTATATTAAAGGGGACATCTTGAGTCAATAATGAGAAAGATGACAACAGCGTCTCTAAATTTAAATCGTCTGGAGAAGAGCAAAAAGCATACGTAAAATCATAAATTTTTGGACCGATTAATGGCATAGGGTCAATAACCCCATTTAATATACAAAATTATGAACACCAGCATCTCCATGAAGGTAATACTTCTCTTCTTGATGTTCGTATGTTTTCAATTTTTTAACCAATAACTCTACTTTTTTATGATCCTCACTTGGTAATAAATCGCCTATATCCTCATGGGCGAATTCCAAACTACTTAAATTGAAGTCCGCCCATGAATTTCTATGTATTCCATTTACTCTTCCCCAGTTTTCTTTGTTTACTTTTTTGTATTTATTTAATAGTTCCTTAATTAAAATAGTCATCCATTCTATTTTAGAACCTCGGTTAAAATGAGTTTCTCCAGAAATATAAGAGTATACTATAAATTCTTTTTTCTCGTCTGTATAAAGTACATTGGGTAACAAATTTACATCTTTATAAGTAAGGAGAAAAGCCTCTGTTGCAGCTATTAATTTAGGTTTGTCCATTTTGATGACATATTTTGGTACCCTATTATTATGTAGAGTATATAGAATTCCATTTGTAGTACCACTTTTTAATTTCTTTATGTCTATATCATCATTTTTTATTATTCCTTGGTTTATAAGACCATAAATAATTTCATTTATTTTCCCCATTTATTTAGTCCTCTCGATTAATTTTGGTAAGTCTTTATACTATGTAAGTTCGCTCTTCTTATGGAACTAACCTGCCCCGATAGTTGCATAAGAAAAGGAGCTGCTGATCAGCTCCTGGTAATGAAGTAAAGCACCTGTTAGTTGAAGAACAAAAAATAGTCAGAACTTAGATAATACTTGGTTAAGGTTATTCCATTCGTATATAAGAAGATTCAATTCAGCACCTGCAATTGTTATTTTTTCTGATTTAAGTAAGTTAGCATCGTAATACTCATAGAAATAACGGGTTTTATTGTCTTCTAATACTTCAACAAAAACTCTATTGAAACCGAGTTCTTCAAATTGAAGAAAAAGTTGTTTCAATAGTTGCTTTCCAACCCCTTTTCCTTGATATTCTTTAAGGAGATAAATAGATGTTAAATCACCAGAATTATTGACATTATTATTTTCTCTTTTTCCGCAATCTGCAAATCCTACGATTTCTCCCTCATTATTTTCTGCGACAAAGACATAATTTCCTTTTTTGGAGATATTACGATTCCACAAGTCAGTTCGTTCGTCATATGATAATTTCTTTAAAAACTCATCTGGAATAATGTTTTTATAAGTAGATTTCCAACTATCAACGTGTACTTTTGCAATACCTTTTGCATCTGCAAACGTAGCTTTTCTTATATACATTGAATTCACCTCTTATGAAAATATAAAGATCAAAGTATATATTCCATTTAATTACAAATAATACTCTTCTTATTAAACTAAACTGCCCCTTTAGTTCTATAAGAAAAGCGATTCTTATAAAAGAATCGCTCCCGATTGCGGAAAATTTGTAACTTCCTTTTATATGTTGATCCAAAGAAAGTAACTGAATTATTGGTTTAAATCCATATATTATTTTCAGCAGTTAGTTTAAAATTAGTTTCACCAGTGTTGACTACACCTTTAGGCTCTACCAGCATTATATGGCATTCCTTTTCAGCATAAGGCTTATGCTCCACACCTTTTGGTATCACATACATTTCTCCTTTGGAAAGTTTAACCTCTCCATCGCGGAATGCGATGGACATCTCGCCGTCTATCACGATGAATGCCTCATCGGTGTCTTTATGATCGTGCCATACAAAATCCCCCAGAATCTTAACTAACTTAAACTGATAGTCATTCATTTCACCTATGACTTTGGGCGACCAGTGTTCACTGAATTTGGACAGTTTCTCGCTTAGATTAATAGCATTATAATTGATATAAATCCCCCCAGAACTATTCTTACCTTTATTTTACAACTCCCATAGATTAATTACTATTTTGATTAAGATCTCAAAAGTTTCTGCTGATCTTCCACAAAATGGCCAATTGTTGAACAAAGATCAAACAGCACTCCTGAACTAACCTGCCCCGTTAGTTCCATAAGAAAATGAGGTATCAAAGCAACTCCCTTATTGAAGTAAAGCACCTTTTAGTTTAAGTGTATTTATTCATAAACTTCGTTAGTTTTGCATTATGAAAAAGGTAGATCTAAATCTCTGTTCATTCATTACAGTAATGATGCCTCTTTTAACAGCATTAGAAGTTTCAGGAGCTTCGTTCAGCTCCTGAAACTTCTAATGCACCCATTAATCCAAAAACAAGCAAAACAATTAATGATTACTTAACTGGTCTAATAAAATTGCAATAAACACTGCTATAATGTGACCTATTGCAATAATGGCAAAATGATAACCCTCTAATCCATCAAATATTTGAAAAGCTATTGGAAATAAGATAGTTACAATCCCGAAAATTATAATTATTAAACCTATCCAATTAGCTAATTTTGCTTCGTTTTTAGGAAAAAAGGTGTTGTTATAGCCTGCAATAAATGTTGTTGTTCCCTTTTTCTTCATTATAAATCCTATATAGATAAATAAAATACCTAAAGCAACTACACACAATGATATTAAAAGCATTATTCTATATTCCTCCCATAATCCACATCCCTTATATCCAAATTATAACATTATCTCTTGAACTCCCTCAGTAATATTCCCAAATCCTTAATTTAATAAATTTATAATTACCATTTCACGCTAACTTTGTTAAAAATAATATCTCCCTTATGGAACTAAACTACCCCTTTAGTTGCATAACAAAAAGGTTGCTTCAGCAACCTCACTTAATGAACTAAAGCACCCGTTAGTTCTATAAGAAAAGCGAAACTTCTTCAAGAATCGCGCCCTTTAATTGAATAACTAAAATCTGACCTCACTTATAAAATCACTTAATTCTTACTACAGATTCGTACCTACTAATAATACGATATTAAACTGTAAGACTCTAAAAACAAAAGCACTGACTACACACTGCTTTTGTTTACGTATGATATATCTTGTTCTTATGAGTATTTCTTGAAAGATTCTATTATTAGTAATTCGCATAAATCTTCATAACTTATTTGATTAGCATGGGCTTCTTTAGGTAATAAACTAGTTTGCGTCATACCAGGTAGAGAATTCGCTTCAATACAATAAATTACATTATCCTGATCAACAATAAAGTCAATTCTAGAATAGACTTTTAATCCTAATAAATTATGTACTTTTAACGCCGTGTTTTGTAATTCTTCAGCTAGACTATTTGGAATATTTGCAGGAGATATTTCTTCACTTGCACCTTCTTGATACTTACTTTGGTAATCGAAGAAACCTTTCTTAGGAATAATTTCTATAACAGGTAAAGCAGCATTTCCAATTATGCCAACAGAAAACTCTCTACCATCTATTTTTTCTTCTATTAGAATAGTATTTGAAATATCCTTTATTTCTTCTAATGCTTTATGAAGTTCATCAGAATTATTAAGAATTACCACTCCTATACTAGAACCGTTGTCATTTGGCTTGAAAACTACTGGATAATTAATTTCTGGTAATTCTTTATCGAAATTATAAATATCCCATTTTGGCGTTTTTATTCCATTAAAGGCCATTAATTCTTTTGAAATTATTTTATTCATCGCTAATAGACTGCCCTCATAGGAACTACCAGTATATTGAATACCGTATATATCGAATAAGGCCTGTAATTGCCCATTTTCACCAATTCCACCATGAAGAGCAAGGAAGCAAATATCGGCATCTTGACAAATTTCTAACACATTAGGACCAATTAAAGACTTTTGATTATTTTGCTGTTTTCGTAATACTTCCAAATTAGGTTTTTCTTTAGGCACATTATAAGTATATGTTTCTTTTCTATATTTTTTATAAGCTGATTCAAAATCAGAAACATCTTGTAAACCTTTATAAATATCTAGTAATAATACATCATGATTTTTTGAAACTAAAGCATTAGAAATTTGAGCACCAGAAGCAAGAGAAACATCCCTTTCATCACTTAATCCGCCAGCTAATACAACTATTCTCATTTTTTACCTCCTGTGACGATTATTTACTATTAATTATATAGTTCATCTCATTCATTATATATTAAGAATGGAAATGGAAAAAGTTTCATAAGACACTTATGTCTTATTTCGGATAAACTTTGCACCAGTCCTTATTGAACTAAACTGCCCCGTTAGTTGCATAAGAACAAGGCTGCCTCAGCAACTTTCTTATTGAAGTAAAACACCTGTTATCTTTTAATAATTCACAGAAATTGAAAAGAGTAATAAGAAAGCTAAAACAACTATAATAACTACTTTTGATAATTTTATTAGCTTTACACTTTCAAATGTCTTATTTAATAAATAAAAGAAACCTATTACCCATATTCCGTCTTGAAAAAAGTAGCACTAATATTTCTAATCATATTTGAATAAAAGTATAAATCCACAGCGTTCCCCTCTCGTATATTAGAAGTATAACAATTGTTTCTAATTCTTATTGTCCTTCTAGCTAGCCTTGTCCAACAAGGGCATAATTTTTTTCATAATCCTTATATGAAAATATCATTTTTTTTAAAAAATATTCATAAATACTTACAAATAATAAAAATAATGCTATTGTTGGAGAGTAAATACAAGTAAGGATGGTTTCATGAAACGAATTGACGTTGTTTTGCTATTTATGGTTGTAATTATCTCTGCATTACTGTTTATTCTTCTTCAAGGAAAATTATCTAACAACTATATAGTTTTAGTGATTTTTGGGTTTGGATTAGTTGTTGGTGGTTTGGTTAGGGTTTTCAAAAAAGGCACCTAATTAGCCCAATGAAGTCTATTATGTTGGATAAATCAACCTACAAACCAAATTAACCCCTTAGGTACTAATGAACTTTCAGTACCTAGGGAGTCTTGTGGGAATTTACAAAGAGGTTGATGTTTGAGAGATATCATGAAAACAAATAAAGGAGAGCACATATTAACCATGGATAATATGTGCTCTCCTTTTATCTTTTAATGAACTAACGCACCCGTTAGTTCATTAAGGAAGGAATAGCAGTTTAATGGTATCGAAACCAAACAAACCATCCTTTTTCCTTACTTTTAGCTAAAAATATTTGACCTTGGGCTAAGTTAGCTCCAGGTGCTTTGGGGAAATCTAAACGTACAAGCCATGATTTTTCAGCAATTTCTTTGCCACAAAAGGTCTTTGCCATTCCAAAATAGTCTTCATCATCTTTATTGCCAACTGTTTTGGGAAAAGGTTTGGCAGTTACTACATCCCACTTAGTATACATGTCAGGAAAATCATCTAATCCAGTTCCATAAGTTTTTGGTATTAAAGTATTTAACGCTTCTATTACCTCTTTTTTATCCGTAATCGATGTTTTCTCTAATTCACTTAACACAGGACATTCTTTAGGTTGTGCGTATCCTTGAATTGAACCAAAAAACAACATCGGAATGGTAATAATCAATATATATAGCATTTTCATAAAACTCACCTCAGAAGTTATCTTTCCTAATTTTAAGAAAAATAGTCCAGTTTTTGAGGTGTAATAGCTCAATTTTATTCAACTAATCTGCCCCTTTAGTTCATTAAGCAAAAAGGCYACCAAATGGCAGCCCCGGTTCTCAACTAACGCACCCGATAGTTCAACAACATACTCTTTCGTAAAAGAAAAATGAATCGGGCGGCTTTTTGGGGTTCGATTTCCCAAAAGGGTGCCCTAAAGCTTCTGTCCCACTAGCTTTATTCTGCCCTAACTACGCTTTCGAAWTTACYTTTGTGGGATCCGTCACAAAAAGGTTTATTATCGGAAAGTCCACATCTRCATARGGAAAARGYTTCTTTTKTTTCAATTTTATTMCCTTYACCATCGACTARCTCTACATTCCCTGATACACGTAATGAACCATTATCATTAACTTTRATAGTAGCTATAATAAATCACCTCTTTTTTAAAACATTTTTGCCAWGGGGGAATAACTTTAAACGATAAATAAGTTCTACTTCCTCAATATTATTTGATTGACATCCTGCAATTACCAAAAGAAGAAGTGTTATACCAATAAAAACACACCACATTTTATYGCCCTCCCCCTTATTTTTAGMRGATATTACTKTAAAAAGTTCCAAAAACCTTATTCTACTAACCTGATCCTTTAGCTGCATAAGAAAAAGCAATCCTTCTTAATGAAGAATCGCACCCGTTAGTTAAGGAATCGACTTTTTTTACTTCTTCTTAATGAACTAACG
>NZ_JBFUIB010000062.1:0-16873 GCF_056402095.1 Peribacillus sp. P4_C12 | reverse complement strand
CAAGCTAATATTCTATTAGTCTTCGTTACAATGGGATGGGGTTCATCTTATATATTTACGAAGTTCAGTATAGGTGAAGTGCAGCCATTCATGCTTGTTGCATTTCGATTTATTATTGCTTTCATTGTAATGGCTCTATTGTTTTTTCAAAAAATACGTCACGTGCATCGGCAAACGATCCAAGYGAGTGCGGTTTTAGGTACTATATTATGTGGTGTGTTTGCTACATTTGGCTTTGCAATGCAAACTACCAGTGCCCCAACAGCTGGCTTTTTAATTACGACAACTGTTATTTTTGTTCCTTTGATTATGGTTGTAATTAAAAGGAAATTGCCAGTACGCAAAGTTATGTTGGGCACTCTAATTACGTTCACAGGACTCACTTTGCTTTCATTGAAAGAGTCATTCACTTTTGAAATCGGGATAATTTATTGTTTATTAACTGCCTTCTTATATGCCATCCATATTGTAGCAAATAATTATTTTGCACGAACTGTTGATGCCTTTCAGCTTGGAATTTTTCAGCTTGGGTTTACGGGGATACTGGGGCTAATTGCATCATTACTTTTTGAGCCATTTTCATGGCCAATAGGTGCTGTTAGTTGGGCAGCCATTGTCAGTTTAGCAATCATTTGCTCTGCTTTTGGATTTGTCGTTCAATCAATAGCGCAAAACTACACAACACCTGAAAATACTGGCTTTATCTTTTCCTTAGAACCAATTACCGCTGCAATTTTTGCCTTTCTATTCCTTGGTGAAAAAATGGTCATGCAAGAATATATTGGTGCAACGATAATTTTAATAGGTATTTTTGTTGCCAATCATACTCCGAAGAAAAGGATAGAATATGGTATGAATTGAACGTCGTAAATATATAAAAGATAGTTGAATACGGTTAGTAAACTTATTCTGTGCTAAAAATAAAGTAACCTTCAATCAGATTTATAGAATGAAGAATCACACCTGTTTATTGCATAACAAACTGCAGCTGCAAATTGGAACATGAAAATAATAATCAATATTGATGCTACCGTTTATGGAACTATTCCCGTATAAATTTTCTACTGTCCACTTGATTATCCCCTCATTGCTAAAAAGAAGGGATAGTAGAACTTAATCCAGTAGTTGAATTTTAATCCTTTTTTTCATGGGACCTTTATTTTGAATTTTCATAATGGAAAAGTCTTTAATTTCAGTTGTGTTGTTGACGTGGGTTCCGCCACATGCTTGCGCATCAATATCATTTATTTGAACAATTCGAATTTCGTTAAGAGAAGCTGGAAGTAAATTAATTACCGTCTTAATAGTCCCTTCTTTTTGCTCAGCTTCATCTCTACTTAATATTTTCGTGTAAACATTATGGGGTTGTGCCAGTAACTTCTTTATTGATTGTTCTAATTGATCAAATGGTATTTCTTGTATTATTTCAGGAGAAAAAGACAGCTCTAATCTCGCATGTTCTTTTTCAATTTGACTACTTGTAGCTAAAGCATTGTAATGTTGATATAAATAACCTGAAATGACATGCAATAATGTGTGGTACTCATATTCTGAAACCGCCAAGACCAGTCAATCTGCATCTCTACTGTTTGATTAATGTGCTGTAATGGACGTTCAAGTTCATGAATAATTTCTCCATCTATTTTTTTTACTGTTAAAATATTATAGGTTTTATCACCTTGTTTAATAATCCCTCGGTCACAAGGCTGTCCACCGCCACCTGGATAAAAAATCGTTTGATTAAACACAACAAATTGTTCTTTTATTGAAACAATATTTGCCGTACATTCTTTTATATAACTATTCTCTGCGTATAACTCTATAGTTGCCATTTTTTATCCTTTAGTCGCCTTAATATCTTCTACTAGCATTTCAACATGTTCTTTTTTCGTAGACCAACTAGTACAAAATCTCATAGCACTGTGTGTAGCATCGACTTTTTCCCAGAAGGAAAATGAATACTTTTTGCCTAATCCCAAAATTACATCATCCGGCAAAATGGGAAACTGCTGATTTGATGTAGAATCATATCGTAATGAAAATCCATTTTCAACAAATGCATCTCGAATCATCATTGCCATTTCCACGGCATGATTAGAAATTTCATAGTATAATCCATCTTCAAATAAGGTTTCAAACTGGATCCCCAAAAGTCTTCCCTTTGCCAATAATCCTCCCTTTTGCTTGATAATATATCGGAAATCCTTTTTCAGGGCATCATTTATGATGACTACTGCTTCACCAAACATCGCACCAACTTTAGTTCCGCCAATATAGAATACATCACATAGACTTGCAATATCTGCCAAGGTTAAATCGCTATCCATTGAAGCCAAACCATATCCTAATCTAGCGCCATCCATTACTAATGGCAAACGACATTCCCGGCAAACTTTACTTAATGCTTCCAATTCGACTTTACTATAAGTCGTTCCATTTTCTGTAGGATTAGAAATGTAAACCAAGCCTGGCTGTACCATATGCTCATGAGTGACATCATTCCAATGAGCATCATATAAATTTTTTACCTGTGCTGCTTGGATTTTCCCATCATCACTCGGTAAAGTAAGTATTTTATGACCCGTTGCTTCAATTGCGCCAGATTCATGTGCTGCTATATGACCAGTAATTGCTGAAACTGCACCTTGATGCGGGCGCAAAATGGAAGCGATAATAGTGGTATTCGTTTGTGTTCCTCCTACTAAAAAGTGTATATCTGCATTCGGAGCATCACACTCTTTTCTAATGTAAGCCCTCGCTTTTTCACAGTGTTCATCCACTCCATATCCGGGTGTTTGTTCTTCATTGGTTTCTATTAATCGTTTTAGAATTTGCTTATGAGCACCTTCTGTATAATCATTTTCAAAACGTATCATCCTATATTCTCCCCAAACTATCCAGTTTCTTCTGAATGAACATCATAGAAGCATGGATTTCTTTTATTTCATTTTGTGATAATCCTTGGAATAACCTCACTAATTGTTCATCGGATCTTTCATTAAGCTGGTTAAAAAGAGTCATCCCTTTAGGAGTCAACCGAATCAGACTAGTTCTGTTATCCAAAGTCGAGTTTTCCTTAATAACCAGTCCATCTTTACTTAACTTGTTAATTATTCTACTCATATAGCTGCGATCAATTTCCAGTTTATCAACTAAATTGTTTGCTATACACTGCTCCATCATACCGATTTCTAAAACTACTCGTGCCTCAGTTAAAGAATATTCTGTATCAAATATATGCTTATCTAATACACCAAGTATATTCGTATAAAATCTATTGAATTGCCGTATATCAGCAATGGTATTATTATTAATTTTCATTGCAGCCTTCCTTTTTAGTGGACTTTATCCACTAATACCTTAGTATTATTAGTGGACTTTGTAAACTTTTTTTAAATCAATGAAGAATGAAGGATAAAGTAATCCCAAAATACGCTTTCCAATTGATTTGATACCACTAGTTTGGCCAATTTCAAAAATAAAAAATAACCCCGAAAGATAGGTTATTTTTTTCAATATTGAACAAAAACACCATTCTTAATAATTATTTTTTATGCAACTAACCTGCCCCGATAGTTGCATAAAATCGAGTAGGAGGAGGCGCCTAGCCTCCGACCTCTCACACCACCGTACATACCGTTCGGTATACGGCGGTTCAGTTTAAGTCTGACGTAGTTTTGTATATCGTTCATATAGATTTACTAACCCATGATGGAGCCAATAAACATTATTAAGGGTTTTGTCTAGAATAGGACTATGCGCTATGCGCCAAYAACCCTTTCTGCTATTTCCCCATTCATATGCTYTTCCAARTGGGACGCCTAATCCTTTGAGTTTCTTCACCCTCGTTCTTGGCAATTTCCATTGCTTCCATAGGCACATCCTGAGTCTTCTTCGAATCCATGAATCTAAATTCTTCAATACGTTCGGAGTATCAATGAGGGCGAAATACCCCATCCAACCTCTAAGGTATTGCTTTAACTTATTTATTCGGAGTTTCATGGGTATCGGTAATTTTCTCGAGGTCATTTCCCTGATTCGTTTCTTTACTCTCTTCACCGTTTGTTTAGCCAGTAGAACCTTCGGGTTCTTCTTTGACTTCGTGAAACTAAAACCGAGAAACGTTCTGTTCCAAGGGCGATCATACTTCGACTTCTCGTAGTTGACCTTTAGCTTCAGTTTATTTTCAATGAAGCTTGAGATATTTCCCATTGCACGTTTGGCGGCTTTTCGTGTCTTCACAAAGATMGTACTGTCATCCGCATACCTTACGAATCGAAGATTGCGTTTCTCTAGYTCTTTATCTAAATCGTCTAACATGATATTAGAWAATAAAGGACTTAACGGAMCTCCTTGCGGAGTWCCCTCCTCACTTTTATGAAAAAGTCCGCCTATCATAATGCCTGCTTGAAGGAATTTACGAATCAGTTTGAGAACTCGTTTATCTTCAATTTTCCGCTCTAACATTCCCATGAGCTTGTCATGATTCACTTTATCGAAGAACTTCTCCAAGTCCATATCCACTACCCATGTATAACCTTCGGTTATATAGGACTTTGCCTTTCGAACCGCCTGGTGCCCTTGTTTGTTAGGGCGAAATCCATAGCTATTCTCCGAAAAGGTTGAGTCATATATYTTAGTCAATATTTGGGCAATGGCTTGTTGAATGAAACGGTCTAGAACGGTTGGAATACCCAATAGCCGAACTCCGCCGTTTGGTTTCGGGATTTCGATACGACGGACGGGCTGCGGTTGATAGGTACCCTGTAAAAGGGCAGTTTTCATGTTGTACCATTCGGTTGCGAGGTGCGGTCTCWGGTTTTGAACCGGCATTCCATCTACACCATGGCTTCCCTTATTTCTTTCTACACGCTTCAATGCCTGTATTAAGTTTTCCCTCTCTAGTATCTGTTCCATTAACATCGTTGATATCCTTTCCCTGCGTGGACGAGATGGTCTATTTGTGCCTTTATCTGCTCCGCCCTTTTGAAGTTCCCCGTGTATTCACCACTTCTTCCTTCAAATAAGTTCCGTTAGGAATTGTTTGCTTCTTCGCAGATAACGAACGCCTAGTATTCATCCTCCTTAATCTGTTCGGTCCTTCCTTATCTTCTCGAGTAGACAAGTACTATGACCTCTGCTGACTTCTGATGATTCAGCTRTCCATCACTGGACAGGTTACCAAGTGTACTTGGCTGTCATCAGRCCTCCCCGGGTAAGAGTGCAATCTTTCCCTCCATCTATCTGCTTCATTTACTCTGTACCACCTTCGGCAGTAAGGACTTTGTTTTGTTTCGCAAACTCATCCAATGATACCTAGCCTTATATGAAGTTCGTGTTCCTCAGACCGGAGGTTTGCCGCTTGCTTCCTTCAGATTCCACGTYACCGTGGACACCCTTGCATTAAGCTAACCACTACTACTGCCTTCATGGTTCGGGACTTTCACCCTATAGATTGCACCCATGCCGGGCGCACGAAAAAGAGCTGCCTTAAAGACAGCTCCATATTCAACTAACGCACCCGTTTGTTTAAGAACATTTATTCAAAAACTTTTATACTCATTTGTTAAAAATTAATAAAGATACTTCTTCAATAATTTTTTTTTGAGATAAATTGGTTTTCTCCACTACCAATAGCTCTGCTGCATCATATAGAATTCTTGAATATAACAAAATATTAAATTCTTTTATATCATTAAATTCATTCAACTGGATACATAATTGTAAATGAATTTTTAACGCATCAAGCATTTTCATTCTTAATAATGGAAATAGATTCTGATAACTATACGGACAGCTATCTTTCACTTGCTGTAAGTATTCAAAAACAGCTTGGAATAAGTTCTCTACTTGGTTTTTTATCCCACGTGTATATGTCTTTTGTATGCTTATTAAGCTTTTCGGTTGCTGAATCTTTTGTCATTTCATCAAATAATTGAAATTTATCTTCAAAATGAGCATAGAAAGTTGCTCGATTTATATTTGCTTGTTCTGTTATATCCTTTATCGTTACCTTTTCAATTTTTTTATGCTTTAAAAGCTCAATAAATTCCTCCACAATAGCTTGTCTCGTTGATGTTTTTCGGATATTTTGTACTTTCATTATATTTCTCCTTATCACAACAAACTGCTCTTTTTGTTGGATGTTACATCATATTCTCTGCTTTACAATTACATTAAAACAACAGATGTTGGTTTAATTTTAATGAATAAGGTGGTTAAAATCAATGACAACAATTGCTGTTATCGGTGCAGGTCCCGGTTTAGGTTTATCAATCGCTAAGAGATTTGGTTCAGAACAATTTAACGTGGCCCTTATCGCTCGTAACAAAGAAAAGTTATCAGCTATGGTTGAAGAATTAAAAGGCTTAAATATTGAGTCTAAATATTATTTAGCAGACTTACGAAATTTAGAACAATTAAAAAAAGCTTTAGACGATGCAAAAGCAGATTTTAATAATATTGATGTACTTGAATTTAGTCCCTATCCAGGACCCAAATCATTTATTCCCACATTAGATGTAACTGCAGAAAATATGACAGAACAAATTAATTATTTCTTATTACCAGCCATTGAAGCCGTTCAAAGCGTATTACCAGGAATGCAAAAAAAAGGTGCAGGCGCGATTCTTTTCCCAACAGGTATTTCCGCAATGCATCCAATTCCTCAACTTGGTAACGCAGGTATTGTTATGGCTGGACTACGTAATTACGCCACAAACTTGCACAACATCCTAAAAGAACAGAGCATTTACGTTGGACATTTATCTATTGGTACGCTAATCGAAAAAGGTACAGAGGGTGACCCGGATCTAATTGCAGATATGTGGTATAACCAATACGCTACTCAACCATACTTTGAAGCAGTTTACCCAACAAAAAACTAACCTTATCTTTAGCAGGATGATCATAAGCATTAAATTCGTTTTTTAAAATTCGATTCAAATTAGGAAGATTTATTTGGGACCAAAATTGTTTGGTCCCAATTTTTCACTTATTAACTCACCTGAAACTTTTGAAATAGGCTAACCCTTCAGTCACTTATTGAGCTATCCTGCCCCTTTAGTTCCATAAGAAAAAGCTGCCTTAAAGACAGTTCCGATCTTCAGCTAACGCACCCGTTAGTTTAAGGGTATCATTTCACAAACCTTCAGTTGTTTTAGCTTAATGCCTTTTATATCTTCAATTTATTTTGTTACATTGGGATAACCCCATGCCGGAAAAAGAAAGGACGACTGCATCAAGCCATCGCCTTCCATTCTGTAAGCTGTTTCGATTGTTAGACCGAAATGATACCGCCTGTTGGGACTGGGACTGATGGACCGGTTACTTCAATGTCTGCATCAACAAACAACCCATGAGGGAAAGTCGCCCCTGCATCGTCAAAAGCCAAATCCGGCCCAGAACCAAATATTCTCCCAGCAATTACTTCTACGCTAAGTTTGTTTTTCTTTTCGTTGCGGTCAATATCGCCCCAAAATGAAAAACGCCATGTTCCGAAAGCCGGAGGAGAAGCGGGACCGGTGACTACGATGAGGAGGGTATGGTGAGGGAGAACTGTTACTGTCCAGTTACCATTTGGTGGAGACGAAATTTCCGGGTTTTGAACGCCAGGAGCTACCCCAGGAGAGGAAAATTCCACTAGGAAATTCGCAGTAAGCGTTTTTGAACTCGGATTTTTGAAATAGATGTTGATCATATCATTGCTATCTGGCGCTTGGTTATCAACGGGCACATGAAATACACCAGTTGTAATTGCCTCTACCATATTACCACTCTCTTCTGATGAACTTTCTTCAAAGTTGTTATTCAAATAAACTCTTCCTTTCAATCAATAAAAAATTTTTTCCTAAATATAATTTATTCGTGATACAGCTTTTTTGTATGGATCAATTTGCTGATAAAAAAACACAAGTTTCGAGAATTAGATTAAATGTCTTCTTATACTCAATACAAAGAATTATTTAGCTTTACCTAGTACACGCCAAATGGTCAGCTACCTCTTCCTGCTACTTTCATAGTGAGGTGGGTTTGGGATGTCGCTCTCAACTACAATGAAATTGGCATTACCAAACAACATAGTCCTCTCTGATAATTGGAGTGTCTGATAGTTAATCCTTCTTCCACTAACCTGCCCCTTTAGCTCTATAAGAAAAAGGTTGCCGCAGCGACCTCTCTTATTGAAGTTAAGCACCTGCTAGTTCATTAAGAAAAGGCATAGAAGGAAAGAAAAGAATAAACCACTTTCCTGATAACATAACTAAGTCAAACAAGTAATTTATAACATTACCCATTCTCCAAGCTATTACTGCTGAACTAATTGCAATCACAACTAAACTTACAACTTAACTAACTCTAATTTGCCTTTATCGCCTGCCCTACATCTAATAAAATTATTTTAATTTATTTTACAAATAGATATAACAGAACATACATTCGTGTTATATTTTATTTGATAATACTAACAAGGAGGATAATTGTGAAATTAAAAAACATTAACATTGAAGAACGAATGAAACATTATAATGTGCAAGGTTTAAGTATCACATTGCTTGAGGGCGGTGAAATTAGTGGAACAGAAAATTACGGCATATTAGAAGTGGAAAGCAATAGAAAAACAAATGAAGATTCTATTTTTAGTGCGTGTTCAATTAGCAAGTTCTTAACAGGAATACTTGCTATGAAGCTAGTACAGGATGGACTTCTTGATTTAGGTGATGATGTGAATGAAAGTCTTGTATCGTGGAAAGTACCAGAAAATGATTTTACTAAAAATAAAAAAGTGACATTGAGGAACTTACTAAGTCATCAATCTGGAATTAAAGACCCTGAAGGTAGTTTTCCTGAACTAAATTCAAAAATAGGGGTTCCTTCGATGGTTAAATTATTAGAGGGGAAAACCCCTTATTGTAAAACTCCTATTGACGTCAAGTGTGAACCAGAAAGTGAATTCCATTATTCGGATGCAGGTTTTTGTATCATTCAGAAACTGATAGAAGATGTTACTGAAAAACCGTTTCATCAGGTTATGAATGAGCAAATATTTGAACCATTAGGAATGGCAAATAGCCAATTCAATATAACAATGTTGGAAGTGGATAGACAAAATTTTTCTTGTGGTCACAACAAAAACGGTGAATTAGTAGATGGAAAATATCCAATATATCCTTATCCAGCGGCTTCTGGATTATGGACAACTTCTTTGAATTTAGCTGAATTAGTTCGTGAGTTAATGAATGCTGTAAAAGGAGAAAGCAAGGTTGGCATTTCGGAAAGTTTAGCAACAGAAATGATAACCCCACAAAGAGGTAAAAGTTGGACTGGATTAGGTGTGTTTCTTGAAAGTTCTGAAAAAGAACTAGAAATTACATCACTTGGTTGGGGAGTGGGCTTTCAATGTATGATGGTGGCGTTTCCATATTTAGAGAAAGGTGCGGTCATAATGACAAATGCAGAATTGGGTGTTCATCAAATGGAAGGTATTATAGGAGAAATATATAAATCTCTTTTGTCTTAAAAAGCGTTAAGGGGGGAGAAATATGCAGATAGCCTTAGCAAATCCAACTCATATACCTGAAGTTGTGTCGTTCTTCAACGAAAATTTAGACCGCAATAACAGTGCGGTTTATTCTGAAGAGTTTTTATGCCCTCTTGGAATTAAAGCAGCCATAAGAAGAAAGCAAATGATAGTGGCAACAGTAGAAGGTCAAGTAGTAGGGGCTTTTCGGTTTTACCGAAAAAAAACACAAAACAAAATATCTTTATACCAATTTGCGATTAGTGAAATTTATCGCGGTCAAGGGTTATTAAAAAAGATGTTAAAAACGATAAATGATTTACCTATCATTTCACTATGTCCGACTGATTCCTATTTAAATGATTATTATGATAAATCAGGATGGTATTTACAAGAACAAAATGAGGAATTTAATGTGTGGATTTTTAATGACTGAACACGGTTTTCCTTTTATCTAATAAGTAGTATAGTCATTTTCTTCTTCAACTAGGGTGTTTAAGTAAAAAACGGACAGCAAAATACATGAGCTTGGAGATACATTTCCCAGTTCATTTTTTATGTGCATTTTTATTTTCCTATAATCTTGGCACTTAGAATGCGAAGTTTCTCAGTCTTAACTTATCTGCGGTTTCCCAAGTTCCATGAACACTTGCCAAGATAAGCATTTGCATTTGCTTTTTCTTGCTCAAATGGCTTTCCATTTTCCTATTGTCGAGAAATTGAAACCACACTAAATAAAGTTGTAAATACTTCGTAGAAACACCATTAAAACGACTTATCCATTTCTTTAAACGGGAATGGTAATTATTAATATTATTGAGGTGGTAGATGCCTTTCTTTACATATTCTTTCTTACTGCCGTTTATGATGACGTGCTCCACTTCGTTATTAGATTTAACATATCCAATAAGAAAAAGAGCTGCTTCCATTTAGCAACCAGGGACTGTACATTTGTTTTCAGTTGAACTGGACAACTCATTTACTCCCTATAAAAGAATAGCTCTTACCACCTTACAAATCTGCACGTTGTATTTTTCTATACTACGTTTCTCTTCCTTTTTGTTGTGCTACTTGATGATTCGTATTCTCTTTCCACTTTTGAATCGCTTCTAAGGATTCCAAATAAGGGACTGTAAAATAACCATGCCCTTCGTGATCTCTTGAGCTCTCAACACTGATAAATCCAGGTTACCTTCCAAATTCTATCACCTTATCTGCCATGCTTGCAGATCCTTTTGAAACGTGGTCTGTTCTTTGAGAAGTAAATATTTCTATATTATAGGTGTTCATCATGTTCCCCCTTGAAATTGTTATTATTCATTGAAAACGATAGACACTACAACTATAATCGAAATGTGGAATGCAGAAAGGATGGTAAAAATGAATATAAATCCAAATGTGGCGGAAGTTGCTTTTCTCCTTGGAGAAACGTCGCGGGCAACAATTCTAACGAGTTTAATGGACGGACGTTTTCATACAGCCAGTGAATTAGCTTTTATGGCTGCGATAACACCTCAAACAGCCAGCTTTCACCTTTCTAAATTGATAGAAGGTAACCTTGTTAACGTTGAAAAACACGGACGTCATCGCTATTTCCAACTAGCAAATGGAGAAGTCGCGCGCATTTTAGAATCGTTCCTTGCGATTTCTCCACCTCCTGAAGTGCGCTCTTTAAAACAATCTAGTCAGGTAAAATTGCTTCGGGAAGCAAGAACTTGCTATGACCATTTAGCAGGAAAATTAGGAGTCGATTTAACCGAATCGATGTTGAATGCTGGTTATTTGGAAAAAGAAGTAAGAGATTTTGTAGTTACACCTAAAGGAGAACAGTTTTTTACTGATTTCGGCCTTGATTTATGTATATTAAAAAGAAAACGCCGCTCATTTTCTCACGCATGTCTAGACTGGAGTGAGCGTCATCATCATCTTGCTGGCTCTTTAGGACATGGACTTATGACACACTTTTTTGAATTAGGTTGGATAATTCAAGTTCCATCAATTCGCGCTGTTAAAGTCACAGATAAAGGAAAAGTAGGGTTTAAACAAGCTTTTAATATAAATGTGTAATTTAACGCTGAGAAAAACCCCTCCTTAGTTCACAGATAAGGGTAACTTATTTTTTTCTGAACACTATGAGGGGTTACATTTGCGCTTGAATGCTTAGAACAAACTATTTATTTATAAAGCTCTTTTAACTTGGTTATTCTTCTGCTGGAAATTTCTATTTACAAGATAGACACCAATTATAATAAACAAGCCACCAACTATGATTGAAGGGTATAACGTCTCCCCTAATAGTAACCAGCCAGATAATACACCAAAGAAAGGTGCCAAAAATAAAAAGGCACTCGTTTTTCCTGGATCACCCTTTTGTAAAAGATAATACCAGACGGCAAATTGGACAATAGAAGACATAATACTTAACCATAATAAAATGAACAATGAATTACCGTTCAAAATGAAGACTGGTTTTTCAAGAATAAAGCTGCTAAGTAAAAGTAGTAATCCACCAAAAAACATCTGATAAGCAGATAGAACCCACGTATCGAAAAACAATCCCCATTTTTTAACTAATAATGTTGAAATTGCCCAAAAAACAGCAGAAAGAATGCCAAAAAGAATACCAATCTTAAATTCAATTTGCGTTCCCATTGTAATGCTTACTCCTACTAATCCTAAAAGAACACCAATCCATTGATAAAGTTTATAGCGCGTTTGTAAAAATACGGTACCGAATAGAACAACAAGTAAAGGGTTAGTGAATGTTAGAATTGAGGATTCACTAGCTGTAATGGTTCGTAAACTTAAGAAAATACACCCCATAACACCGGCTGTTTGGAAAGTACCAATAATAAGCATCTTTATCCAGTTTCTTTTAGATTCTGGGTGCGGCCTTTTTAAAGCGATAACGATTACTACCATTAAGAGTCCGGCAAGTGTGAAGCGTAATGCTGCTAATAACAACGGGGATGAATAAGACAAACCTATTTTACCTACAGAAAAAGAAGAACCCATTAAAAATGTTGTTAAGAGTATTAACAGTGTAAATTTGAAAGTATTCATTTTTTATCTCCCCACATATTATAATGACCAACCTGTGCCTATTATAACTTCTGAATATTTCAGCTGTGATCGAAATATGGAATGCAATGGAGATAAAATAAAACTGGTAAATCTAAGTTGTTCGAATTGGCTTCTCTGCATAGGGAACCTTTACATGCTCAATACTAACTAATTTAATGAATGGGCTTTTCCGTACAGCTAGTGAATTTTGTTAAGCACAAAACGACAAAGGCGCTTCATAATCTTTTTGTTTCTATCCAGAGGGATGACAAGTGGTTGACCCTTATTCCTCTAAAATTTTATATGTTTTCTTGTTCAACTACCCTGCCTTAGCTCAAAATCAACAACATCCTTTAACAGAGCCAAACAAACAATAAAAAAGCCAGACAGAGAAACCCCATTCCCTGCTGGCTTCTTTATGTTATTACGTTAAGAGATCTTCCTTATTTATCGCGAGCTGTTTTAATAAAGAGCGACACAATCAAACCGACGATTGCAAGGACTAGACCGAAAACAAAGGCATCCTGAACACCTGCAGTCAATGAACCGCTAATGGCTGATGGGTCAAATGGGTCTTCTACACTAGCCATATAGTTTTTTTGAGATGCTGACATGATGGTAATAGCAACCGTCGTACCAATGGCTCCCGATACTTGTTGTAATGTATTCATAAGAGCCGTTCCATCTGGATAAAGATTTTTCGGAAGTTGATTCAGCCCATTTGTCTGAGCAGGCATCATGACCATCGAAACACCAATCATAAGGAAAGTATGCATGACGATTACCATAATGATAGAGGTTTCAGTCGTTACGTTCGTCAAAGTCCATAACATAGCAATCATGATAATAAAGCCTGGAATCACTAGCCCTCTTGGTCCAAATTTATCAAAAATGCGCCCCGTAATTGGAGACATGAAACCATTCAGTACGCCACCCGGTAAAAGTACAAGCCCTGCTGAAAACGCAGCTAATGCTAGCCCAGTTTGCAAGTATAATGGTAATAGGATCATAGATGACATGATAATCATGAAGGTAATGAAGACGGTTATTAACCCTAGCGTGAACATAGGATATTTAAAAACACGCAAGTCAATCATCGGTTTATCCATGTTGAATTGTCTTACAGCAAACAGGAATAGCGCTACAAGGCCTACAATGATCGAGGATAGAACGATCGCATTTCTCCATCCTTGATCTCCTACAATACTAAAGCCATAAACAATTCCCCCAAAACCAATGGTCGATAAAATAATGGATGGTACATCGATTTTAGGCTTGGTGATCGTTGAAACGTTTTGCATATACTTGAGACCAAATAGTAAAGCGATCACAAAGAACGGCAAAGACACCCAGAAAATAAAATGCCAAGTCAGATTTTCGATGATCAAACCTGAAACTGTCGGTCCGATGGCTGGTGCAAACATGATGACGAGCCCCATCAACCCCATGGTTGCTCCCCGTTTATGAATTGGGAAAATTACCAAAATGGTATTAAACATAAGAGGAAGTAAAAGTCCCGTTCCGACTGCCTGGATGACACGAGCTAGCATTAATAGGCCGAAACCAGGTGCTATTGCAGCAATGAGCGTTCCGATAATAGAGAACACCATTGATGCAATGAATAATTGACGAGTATTAAACCACTGAATCAAGAGCCCCGAAACTGGAACCAATATCCCCAATGTTAATAGATACCCCGTTGTCAGCCATTGCACAGTAGAAGGACTAACATTGAATTCCTGTATTAAATCGCCAAGTGCCATATTTAAAGCTGTCTCACTAAATAACCCAATGAACCCTGCAATTAAAAAAGAGATTAATATAGGGGTCGTTCTAATGACTGGGTTTTGTTGCTGTGTTGCATCTGTAGACATAAAAAAATTCCTCCAATTACTAACTGCATCGACCTAAGCTTATAATAATTTTTCCGTATCACTTATTTATTTATCAACAATAATGGTATCTGCTCCGCAATAGCGTGGAGAGGTTCCCCACTTTTCGCCGTTAAAGATAAAAGAATACCACCTTCTATTAAAGCGTTAATGACGATACTTAAATCCTTAGACCGCTTCTCACTGTATCCTGCCTCATGTAATTTTTTCACATAAATAGATTGCCAATCCGTTACAGCTTCTTGACAGGCCATTCTTATAGGCTCACTTGTCGTATATGTTTCAGCCGCTATTGTTCCGATTGGCAAGCCTAAAAGATTACCATTTTCGCCAAAAACCTCGGATAATTGATAAATATGAGCCTGAATTGCTTTAATAGGGTCTTCAATTTCATCAAATTCTCGCTGAATTTCACCTACAACCATTTCTTTTGTATGATTAATCGCCTCAATAGCCAATTCTTCTTTGCCTTTAGGAAAATAATGATACAGCGAGCCTTTAGGAATACCACTTTCCTCAATAATGTCCTTAAGCCCTACACCATAATATCCACGTATTCGAAAAAGTCGAGAAGCAGCTTCAATAAGAACTTCTTTTGAGCTTCTTTTGTCTGCCATAGCTGAATCACTCCTTGAAATTATATCAACCGGTCTATTAGAACTATACTGACACATCATTTTTTTGTCAATGTAGATAGCAACAATGATAGGATTTGCTTTGATTCAGGCATACCTATCAACAACATAAAGAACACCTCATTGGGTGTTCTCTGCCAGTAAAAAGAATCGGAAAACTTTTACCATCCTTAGGACACGGCCTTTTTAAAATAAACATTTCCATCAATAGAATAGCGGACTATCGTTTAAAAACATATATCGGTATCTTCAAGGATTCTTGTCATGATTTTTAAAATCAAGAATAGCAATTACAAACATGCCAAAGCTTAGCATTAGGGAAAGAACTTCAAAAGTACCCACTCATACATCGCCTCCTTCCATCAAGCATTTCCTGATCAGAGATTGTCCTATACAGGAAAACATGAAGTACTGGCATTTCAACGGCAATAGTGCATTAATAATAAAAAAAGAGCAAACCCAGTAAGAGTATGCTCTCGTAATAATCATGTTCCTTGAAAAATCGAAAGTTCATAATAGGAAGTTGACTTCAATCTAAACTCTGACTAGAAGCTCTTGATTTCCGCTTCTGCTATCGAGTTATTTTGAGCCTCTTCATTTAATACTCATACATCCTGTTCCAGTTATTGAAAAGAGTTTTATTATTTTGGTACAAAGTTTAAGTCATTACTTACCTTTTAATAAGACCGACCAGCGTTTCCATCCTTTTTTTTCTTTCTGCTCGCGCTTGGATGGCCTGGTCAATAGTAACTGTGATGAAGTGACATTTCGATAAAGGTCTAGATTGAGAAATTAAATCTAAATCTTGGCTTATTACGGTGCCTATTGTAACAAAACCACCTCCTGTCATTGCATCATTATGTAAAACAATCAGTTCTTCCTCATTTGTAAACATAATAGATCCTATAGGATACGCAAAATCAACAACATTCGAAAAACTAGTTCCTGCACCGAATGGTGGATATTGCTCAGTGAATGACACTCTTGGGCCAGTATATCGGTAAGCAACCCGGTTGGATTCATGCGAAACGATCCATTCCGAATTGAGGAAAGTTTTTAACCCTTGATCGCTCAATAAGTAACCTGATAACCCCATCGTGACACGTAATTCTTGAAAATCATTAAAGGTTGGGACGAATTCTAGCGGAGCAGATTTACCAACCTGTTTTGAAGCCCCTGGCAATGGTTCATTAATCTGTATTCTATCGCCTACAGCTAACTTTCTGCCATCAAAGCCCCCAATCTGGCTTAGTTCGTAGGTTGATTTACTACCTAAAACATCTTGAACCTTTATGCCACCAGAGATACTTAAATAACTTTTCACCCCTTGTTGGCAAGCTTTTATCGTTAAAATGTCTCCTTCTTTTACTTGGTGGGTTTCCCAGAAAGATAATCGTTGGTGATTTAAGTATGCTTCCATTGGAGCACCTGTAAGGGCAATAATTAAATTTCTATGAAATTCAAACTCTCCCCCTAATAATGTCATCTCAAGTGATGCAAACTCAGCTGGATTTCCTACAAGTAGGTTCCCAATAATAAATGAATATTTATCAGCTGCTCCTGATGGCGGTACGCCCAGATGATAATTCCCAACGCGTCCCATGTCCTGTACCGTTGTCCATAACCCAGGCTCCTTAATTTCTATCATTTAAAAATCCTCCATGAGCTCATCGATATATTTTTTTCCTTTTTGTACATATTCAAGTGGAGAAAGATCAATTCCTTTTACTTTATTATGATACGTTCCTGCACGTACGCTGCTTTCG
>NZ_JBFUIB010000061.1:0-16954 GCF_056402095.1 Peribacillus sp. P4_C12 | reverse complement strand
GAATACTTTTCCAGGGCTTCACTGATTGCAAACAGAATAACGACTGTTGCTCCCTCGCCCCATTCACCCAGCACAGCTGCTCCAATAATTGCAACCGTCATTAGGGTGTGCATATCAAAGCGCAGTCTGACAAGATTTTTCAGTCCATTGATAAATAGTGAATATCCGCCAACTAAAATTGCAGCAGCATAGCCAATCACTGACATGTTGCTTCCATCACCATATTGTTTATCCAATATCCAACTGATTAAAAGAAGGATAGCAGAAAACACTACTTTAATATTTTCTTTTTGCTTCCAAAACGGTTCCTTTTCCATAACCTGTTCTTGTTCATCCCGGATTTTAAGATTATCAAAGGCTCCCGCTTTTTCAATTTCTTCAATTGTCGTACTTCCTTGAATCGAAATCTTCGAAGCCCCGAAGTTGATTTTGGCAACTTTCACTCCCTCAAGGTCACGGACATTATTTTCAAACTTAGCCGCACAATTCGTACAGGATAGACCTTGAATTCGATACGTTTTTGATTGGGATTCAGCCATCGACCCTCACCTCCTGCTGATGTTCTAATGCAATAAGAATTAATTGTTTTATATGATGATCATCTAATGAATAAAATGCTAACTTACCTTCTTTTCGGTATTTTACGATTGCATGTTTATATAGGGTACGAAGATGATGTGAGGTTGTCGCCATTGAGGCACCAATGATATTCGCCAAATCACACACACACAACTCCTCATCCGTACATAGCGCATAAGCAATTTTCGCTCTGTTTTCATCACCGATAACTTTAAACAGCTTCGATATACTAGAGATATTCACCTGGCTCATTTCTTCTTGAATGCAGTTCACCTTTACTTCATCATGCAGGTGAACATCACACATATCCTTCATTTCCGCCATCTTCTCACCCCCTTCATTCAAATATGCGTTTGATTATAATATACCATAATTTGCTGAATATTCAAACCTGGATTTGAATGTAAAAGAAACTTACTCCCTCCCCAATACAGACTTGATAAAAGCGGCATATATGACTATATATGAAAACCACTGGCTTTTGTTTCAAATTGAACTTCATCCACTAACACCAAGATCAGATCAACGCATGACTAGAAATCGTTCATAACTCATAAAATTTTTTTGTTGTATAAACGAATTGAGGTCAAAGTGCCTATTTTGACAACCTGACCTCTGTATTATTAATCTCTATACCTTTATAGGTGTCATAGAAAGCTTCATTCTAAAATGGTTAAGAAATGTCTTATCAAATATCCCCTGAATCGTATCAATTTTTTCTTTAATCATCTTCTAATGAAAAAAAAGATTGAAAGGATATGAGCTTCCCTCATGTCCCTTCAATCTAATGATTTCCGTACTTTCCTATCCCAATGCCTTAATAGAATAAAATAATTAACTTAGTATTTTTTTGAAAAACTATGATATACTTAGTCAAACCTTTTAAGCGTTTTACTTTACTTGTACCATTTACCCTGCTCAATCTTTGAGCAGGTTTTTTTGACTTTCTTTTTACAAAACAAAAAAGACAGACCCTATAACTAGGATCTGTCTTTATTTGTTTTGAAATTATGCTTTTTGAACGTTAGAAGCTTGAGGTCCACGTTGACCTTGCTCTACTTCAAAAGTAACTTCTTGACCTTCGTCTAAAGATTTGAAACCTTCGCTTTGGATAGCTGAGAAATGTACGAATACGTCGTCTCCGTTTTCGCGTTCGATGAATCCAAAACCTTTTTCTGCGTTAAACCATTTCACTTTACCTTGTTCCATTGTTGTTGCCTCCTAGTGCATTTAAGCACATTGTATTACTATCCTTGCTCTAAGTCATCATCGAAAACGAAAAGTAGTACTTTTAGTATCCTTAGTACCGAACAAAAATAATTAAGACTAAGCATAACATTAAATGGCAGCGATTGCAAATAGTTTAAGTAAACTTTTTTCAAGCAATTTTTAATACTCTTAAAATTCGACTTCAATCAACTTCTTTATACTAGTCAGACCACATAAGCACTTTTTTACTTTTTAGGAACTGTTACTCCTATCGGCCGATAATGTATGATTTTAACAAGTTGCTCAGCCATATATTCAGGTGTATTTTTAAATTCATCCTGTACCCATTGTATGATCATTCCCAATATAGAATAAGCATGATAACTAGCAAGCAAGTCTTTGTTAATGGCTTTGTCATCACTTCCTACTAATAAGTCCTCTAGAGATAATTGTTTTATGACAGTCCCCAATCTGTTCTGAAAACCAGACAAGGCCGTTGGCTTCAATATCATTTGGTAAAAGGTCCTATGATTTTCTACATGATGAAAAATACGTATAGTAGAAGACTGCAACCGTTCTATATCCAAAACCTCAATAGTCTTGTAGGGTGCTTGATACGATTCAATTAAGTCATTCATCACGTCATCAATCACGTCATTAAACAAGTCTTCTTTGTACTGAAAATGTTTATAAAAAGTGCCACGATTAAGATCCGCTCGTTGTACGATTTCTGAAATTGTTATTTCTCTAAATTCTTTTTCAACCATTAAAGATATAAGAGCCTCTTTTAATGCAGCTATAGATCTTTTTACCCGCCTATCCATTTCATAACCTCCAACCACATTTTAATGCACATACTTTCATTTATTTGTCTATTAATAAACAAATTCTGGTTTATTTGCTGATTGTACCTCTTTATATAGGGGATTATAATATAGATATTGAAAGTTAACAAACAAGTGTTCATTAAGTATCCAGTTATTAAACATTATGAATCTGGGGGAACAAATATGAAATTACAAGGGAAAGTAGCCGTTGTTACAGGCGCTGCATCTGGTATGGGGAAAGAAATCGCGGTTCTTTACGCAAAAGAAGGAGCAAAAGTAATCGTTTCGGATATTAATCTAGAAGCGGCACAAGAAGTCGTTTCTGTTATCGAAGCAAACGGTGGCACAGCTGCTTCCATCTTAGCTAACGTCGCTAAAGAAGAGGACGTACAAGCCATGATCGACCTTGCTGTTGAAAAATATGGTACTCTGGACATTTTAGTAAATAATGCAGGCATCATGGATAACTTCATTCCAGCTGCTGAAATTACAGATGAACATTGGGAACGGCAATTTGCAATCAATACAACGAGTGTTATGCGCTCAACGAGAAAAGCTCTTCCAATCTTTCTTGAAAAAGAAGCAGGAGTAATTGTGAACATTGCCTCTGCTGGCGGATTATTCGGTTCAAGAGCAGGTGCTGCCTACACAGCTGCTAAACATGCTGTAATGGGTTTTACAAAAAACGTTGGCTTCCAATATGCAACAAAAGGTATCCGTTGTAACGCCGTTGCCCCAGGGGCCGTAGCTACAAATATCGGTACAACCATTAATCAGCCAAATGATTTTGGTATGGAGAGAGCAATGGTTGGAATCAACGTCAACCCTCGTGTGGGCGATGCTACAGAGATTGCTAAAGTAGCTTTATTCCTGGCTTCTGATGACTCGAGCTTCGTGAATGGAACAGTTGTTACAGCTGATGCCGGCTGGACTGCCTATTAATTTATAAGAAAACTCACTGACGCCTTTCTCAGTGAGTTTTTTTAATGATTATCTTACCTTTTTTGTTTTTCGGTAATAAACTTTTCGACCATTTCCTCTAATAAGGCTGATTCTTTTGCCAAGTCTTTGTTCTGTGCCTTTAATCCGGTCATAATGTTACTTTGTTGAATGGCAGCAGCAGAAATTTGTTCAGTTGTTGCTACACCCTCTTCTGAGATTGCAGCGATTTCCTGAATAGATGCTAAACTTTCATCTGAGGATACATTAATTTTTTGCGAATGGTGCGCTAATTGTTCTGTTCCTTTCAATAGTTTTTCTACAGAATCAAAAATCTTATTGAAAATCTCACCATTGTTCTCCACTAAGGATACGCCATTTAATATATCTTGGAAGCTCTCATCATTATTTTGGATAACCTTTGCAGTTTGTTCATTAATTCGCATGATAGATTCAGAAATAACATCAATGGATTCATCTGTTTGTACAGCCAGTTTTTGCACTTCTTGGGCAACTACTGCAAAACCTCTGCCTGCATCCCCCGCGCGTGCAGCTTCAATGGAGGCATTCAAGGATAGCAGGTTCGTTTGAGAAGCTATGATTCGTATTAAACCAATCACTTCATTTATCTTAACTACATCCTCTTCCAAGCTCACCAAATTGGCTTTACTCGCTTGGTCATTTCCCATAATTTTATCCATCTGACTCGTTACATCCTGTACTTGTTTACTCCCCTGTTCAGCAAGTTTGTTCGTATGTAGTGTAAATTCGTTCATTGTATTCGTTTGCTCACTCATTAAACGAATTGTATCCGTTAAATCACTGATCATATTAGAAATTCGGTCAATATGGTGGGCCCGTTCTTCTGAAGCTTTTGCTTCTTCCGTTGTCCCTGTTACAATCTGATCATAGGATTCTACCATCTCTACAAAAGATTGAGGAATGGACACTGTGGTTTTATTCATCGTTTGAGCACGTTCACGGACATTTTGAATAATATGGGACAAGCTCACTCGCATATCTTCAAACCCGTGTGATAGATCCCCAATTTCATCTTGTCGAACACTAGTGATAGGTTTACTTAAATTTCCTACTGCCATTTCACTCGTGAAACCAACTAGTTCATTAACAGGACGGGCAATTTGTCTCCCTATAACATAAGCGCTTATGGCACCCAATAATACTGCACTTATTAAAAATAGAATATTAAAGACAATCATTTTGCTTTTCATCTCAGGAATAAACGAAGCATCCATATCAATACCTACAATAGCATCCGTTCCTTCGATAGGTGTAAAATAAGACTTGTGTGTGCCCCATTTATCGTTATAGATTTCACTTAACACTTCTTCTTTTCCATTTATCGATTTTGCCTGTTCTGGTGTAAACGGGGATTCCACCATAAAATCCTTGCTGCCATTCTAGGCCACAATGACACCTGAACCATTCTCACGCTTCAGGACATAAACATATTCAATGCCTTTTCTCTTTTCAACGAAGGCATCTAATTTTCCCAAGATAGCTTCTCCCTGATCTGAAGCATTTTCTATCAAATCCGGATCAATGCTTGCAGCCAAACTGCGGGCATTTTCAGATAGCCGCTCATCAAATTGTGGAAGGACATTTTCATTAATCATATTATTAGTAATATATGAAAAACAAAAATCCATAGCACCTGCAAATAGTACGAACGGAATTATGTAGAATACGAATAATTTAGCTAGTAAAGATCGTTTTGGATTTAGCTTTGAAATTTTCAACCTTACATCCTCCTTAGATTAAAGCCAGCTCTTTTATAGTTAGAAAAGGAAATAAATCTAACTGAAGCAATTTAAGATTCTTGTTCAAATCTTCACTTCTATAAAAGATGATTGCCATACTTCGATCATTTTGAAAAGGAAGCTGTCTATATTCCAAAATATGTTCAAACTCATTATGAAGTCCTATATGATTAATCCGTTCAACATCTTCTAAATTTATTTCCAATGGAACCTCTGCAAAGAAAAAGCTATAAATATTATCGTCCATCTCTTCCAATATTCGATTCCAATCAGGTTTCGTTCCTAAAAAATAGTGTTCATACATATTCATCCCATAGGCATGATACCCTAGATCTGTTGTGCCCGCTCCTGCAAAACGCAAGGGATTAATTTCTATGGGAATAACCCTGTCTCCCTTTTTGCGAATTTCAAAGTGTACAGGGTAATTCCTTAGGGGTAGAACAGTTTGGACTTTCTTCATAAACTGTAGGGCATCATCATAGATTTCATTTACTGCTATCTTCGACGTGTAATAGATTCGATCGGATGTATCATAATCATCCTTAAATAAACGTTTAAACGCGTTCAATATAATTGGTTCACCATCCTGATTAAAATAACCATCAATGGCATATTCCTCTCCCTGAATCCACTCTTCTATTAAAACAGTCTGAGAACCTACTACTGTTGAATCATACAATCTATCGGAATGCAGTAAATCTTCCTTCAAATGGCTTACGGCTATATCCCAATCCTGTTCATTCTTAACTTTGTGTACCCCTACACTTGAATAGCCAATATTAGGTTTGATAACCACAGGAAACGGAATTTGTTTTTTATCCATCTCACTTATTATGGATAGATCAATTTCTTGGAAATAGAAATCAGGATATAATGATTTCGTTAGATTACGAACCTGACTCTTATCTTTTAATAACTTAGACCATATGTATTCATGGCTATTTGGTTGAAAATGACCTAATAATGTAATGCCATTCTCAGAGTTTGTTAGAATCCTTTTGCCCATTTCCATAGACTTAAAAAACTCCGTATCTTTTTGAATGTTTAGCTTTTCTGATGTTAGTGTGTTTCTCCATCGCCCATGCTCCAACACTGGAATCTGCTGTTTCTCTAATACCTTTAGTAGAATTGGTGACACAATGGGCTCATTCAAAATAATCATGTTTTCCACCTAACTTATACTGTTTTATGTATCCCCATATTTAATCGGTAAAAAGTGGTGAGTATTTAGCTTATATAGGCATTTATTATTATTTAATTAAACAATAGTCACAATATAAATAACAACACATAATTCCTTTTACCTATTTTTAATCAAAAAGATACAGAAGCATGTCAATCTTCATTACACGTCCCCCTGAACAGAACAGGTAAATGGTATCTAATGATATTTTTTTGACATAACAAAAAGCCCGGATTCTATCCAGGCATTCCTTTTTCCTATTTATAAAAGTGATAATAATTTCTTTTATCTATAAACAATATTTATATTCCTTTATTTGTCGCAATGGCTCGAAAAAGGAATTTTCAAAAAACCTTTAGAGTACCTTTCTCAATAAGTCCCGCCATTGCATAAAACACCACCCTTAGGATGGCTGGTATTGGGATTTCGCATAACAAGTGAATCTATAAAACTATGAAGGAATAGAGATTACCGAATAATTCATGTACTCTCACTGATTCCTAAAAACAAGCATAAAAAAACGTGCATTAGAATAAATTCTAAGGTGTTGGTTATTAATAAAGTTTAATCAAAATTAATTGAACTGAACCCATAATTATTCGATTTTTTTATTTCCGCCAAAAAGTTGAACAGTCTGTCTTATCCAAAATATTAAACTCGATCATTTTCTCAAGTAATGAGAAATCAACCGGACTATCCCACTGGATACGTACCAACTGCTTGGTGTGATCATAGCCAGCCTGTACAATTTCATCAGAAAAATGAATAATCCCTGCCCTTTCAGGGGCAACAGCCAAATGATGTTTGGCTACGCTAAAGCCAATAATAAATGTGCCATGATCGGTAAACATAGGCTGATTCCACGCAATCTTTGGCATTAAATTTGGGAATTTCTTAGTTACCCAATCCAAAACTTCTTCCGTTCGGTCCCGATGTTGCGGGTTATCAATATTCGCTAAATATTCTGCAAAAACTCCCATGTCATTCTCTCCTAAAATAAAAAATTATTTTTGAACGATGTAATTTTTCATGCCAATACGCCATGACATCAATTGCACCATTCGCATCTTTGAAAGGATACCCAGACATCTCAAAAATCGCCTTTTGTTCATCCATAGTTTTTTTACTTCTTCTTCAATTTCGACAAAGCCCGTAGACTCTTTTTATGTTTAACTTTTTCTATATGCACAATCGGTTTGTTTAATTTTGCTCTTAAAGATGCAGCAATTACCTACCGATAGATGGCATTAAATGACTTTATTATTTTTCAAACAACTTTATTGTCACTGCACACCAATTCCTCAGCCTTCTTTAATCCACTTATCAACTTTAGATGTTCTCGTTCTTTTAGACATAAAAAAACACCCCTTTAGATAATCATATCCAAAGGGGTGAAACGGTGCAACTTTTGAAAAAACGGTTAATCTTTTTTCAAAACGGTTAAACTTTATTTCAAATCTACAAAAGGCATATATTCATTCCAGCTTACTCAACCGTTACACTTTTCGCAAGGTTACGTGGTTTATCCACGTCACATTCGCGGTGCAAGGCAGCGTAGTACGCAATGAGTTGCATCGGGATAACAGAGATAAGAGGTGTTAATAGTTCGTTCACTTCCGGGATGACAAAGCGATCATCTTCTTCTTCCAACCCATTCATAGAAATAATGCATGGGTTAGCACCACGGGCAACGACTTCTTTGACATTACCACGGATGCTTAGGTTGACGCCTGCTTGCGTCGCAAGAGCTATAACAGGTGTACCTTCTTCAATCAAGGCAATTGTTCCGTGTTTAAGCTCACCACCAGCAAAGCCTTCTGCCTGAATGTAAGAGATTTCTTTCAGCTTAAGCGCCCCTTCAAGACCAACATAGTAGTCAAGGGACCGGCCGATGAAGAAGCAGTTTCTTGTAACAGACAAATATTCATGGGCAATAGCTTCCATCTCTTCTTTCGAATCGCATAGAGCTTCCATTGCTGTCGCAACAATTCCAAGCTCCTTAACAAGGTCGAAATCAAACTCTAGGTTACGGAATTGTCCAGAAACATTTGCTAATATAGCCAATACAGCTACTTGAGCTGTGTAAGCTTTTGTAGAGGCAACTGCTATTTCAGGGCCAGCATGCAGCAAGAGCGTATAATCCGCTTCACGTGACAATGTAGAGCCCGGTACGTTTGTAATGGTTAATGCTTTATGACCAAGCGCTTTAATTGCCACTAATACCGCACGGCTATCCGCAGTTTCTCCACTTTGGGATATGAAGATGAAAAGCGGTTTTTTCGATAATATCGGCATGTTATATGTGAATTCCGATGCTACATGGACTTCAACCGGAATTTCAGTCATTTTTTCGATGAATTGCTTACCAATCAAGCCTGCATGATAGCTAGTTCCACAAGCGACGATATAGATACGATCAGCCTCAGTTACTGCTTCTGCAATGCTAAAATCGATTGCCAGTTTGCCTTCTTCATTTTGATAAGCTTGAATAATTTTACGTATGACAGCAGGCTGCTCGTCGACTTCTTTAAGCATATAATGAGGATACGTACCTTTTTCAATATCACTCGCATCCAGTTCAGCAGTAAATGGGGCACGAAAAACTTCTTCGTTAGAAAGATTCTTAATCGTTACCTCTTCATTTGTCACTATAACCATTTCTTTATCCATCAGTTCAAGGAATTGATCTGTGACTTGCAACATAGCCATTGCATCAGAAGCGACAACGTTAAAGTCTTTTCCTACACCAATTAGCAGCGGGCTTTTATTTTTTGCGACAAAAATGGTCTCATCATTTTCAGCATCTAAAAGGGCAATGGCATATGAGCCTTCTAAAAGAGTGAGCGTTTGACGGAACGCCTCTTCTACTTCCATACCATCGTTTACAAACTTCTCTATAAGTTGAACGATGACTTCCGTATCTGTCTCACTTTTAAAAGCAACATCCTTCAAATATTCCCGTTTTAGAATCGCATAGTTTTCAATGACCCCATTATGAACTAAAGTCAGGCGACCTGAATTACTTTGGTGAGGATGAGCATTATCACGACTTGGCACACCATGAGTGGCCCAGCGCGTATGTCCTATTCCAGTATGTGCAATAGTTTTTTCATCCACAGCTCCACGGAGGTCTGCAATTCGTCCCTTTTCCTTAAAGATTGTCACACCTGAATCATTTTTGACAGCAATCCCTGAAGAATCGTAACCGCGGTATTCAAGCTTTTCAAGACCTTTTAATAGAATTTCTTTCGCATCATTGAGACCAATATATCCAACAATTCCACACATAATTTCTGTTCCTCCAACCGATTTGAGGGAACAGGAATGCACGGGGGCACCCCTGCCCCCTCATCTCTGATATTTATTTTTATAAAGGAAATGCTTATAGTCTTTTTTCCCTTTGTGCATTTCCAACCCTTTGTGCAGTAGGTTGCCCTACTGTTTTAAGATTGAAATTATTGCGGCTGTGCACTTCAGCCGGGAGGTATCCGCCGAACATTCGATAAACCTCCTCCTCGTCAACTAAGCCTTTCTCGACCAGGCTTAGTTCAGGCGCTTTGTTAATACTTTTCTTTCTGCCTACCCTCCTTTAAACAAAATATGTTTTAAATCAGGATAATCATACCTTAGAAAAGGGACATAGGTCAATTCTTTGTTACTTTAACTAATGAAAAAACCACTTCTTTATAAAAATATGCATAAAAGGATATTCCGTTCCTTTTATGCATATGATTAGTTATTCGTTTATTCCCATTTCCGCTCTCACCACAGAGACGATGCGATCAACATAGCGATTGCATTCTTCTACAGTTGGTGCTTCAGCCATAACACGGACAAGCGGTTCAGTTCCAGATGGTCTCACCAATATACGCCCGTTTCCTTCCATTTCTGCCTCAACTTCTTTGATGACTTCATGCACCCTTTCATTATCAGTTACAGCATGCTTGTCAGTCACTTTAACATTGATTAGCGTCTGTGGATATTTTTTCATCTCACTTGCAAGCTCTGATAAGGGTTTTTGTGTTTCACTCATAATGTTTACAAGCTGTAAGCCTGTCAATAAGCCATCCCCTGTTGTATTGTAGTCTAGGAAGATAATATGCCCGGATTGCTCACCGCCAAGGTTATAGCCGCCTTTTCGCATCTCTTCTACAACATAGCGATCGCCCACTGCTGTTTGGGCACTTTGTATTCCGTGCTCCTCAAGACCTTTATAAAAACCTAGGTTACTCATGATTGTAGAAACCACAGTTCCCTGTTTCAAACGATTGTTTTCTTTCAAGTATTTCGCACATATATACATAATTTGATCGCCGTCAACTATATTTCCTTTTTCATCTATGGCAATGATGCGGTCGCCGTCACCATCGAAAGCAAGTCCAACATCAGCCCCTTTTTCTTTTAAGAATTCAGCAAGTGCTTCAGGGTGCGTGGAACCTACCTTATCATTGATGTTCAAGCCATTGGGCGATGCCCCCATTGTAGAGATATCTGCATCTAGATCCGCAAACAAATGCATAGCCAAGGATGATGTCGCGCCATGTGCACAATCAAGCGCAACATGAATGCCTGTAAAATCTTCATCGACTGATTGCTTTAAGTACTGGAGATACTTTTGTCCACCTTCGAAATAGTCGTTTAGATGGCCTAAATCTCCGCCTACCGGACGTGGAAGTTCATCTTTTTCTAAATCTAACAATGTTTCAATTTCCGTTTCTTGATCATCCGATAGCTTAAAACCATCCGGACCGAAGAATTTAATACCGTTATCTGCAACCGGATTATGTGAAGCAGAAATCATGACCCCTGCTTCAGCACTTAACGCCTTTGTTAAATAAGCAACTCCTGGTGTTGAAATTACACCAAGACGCATAACTTCAGCCCCAATAGATAATAGACCAGCAACAAGTGCACCTTCCAGCATTTCACCTGAAATACGTGTATCGCGTCCTATCAGCACTTTAGGTTTTTCTGTATTTTTAGTAAGAACGTAGCCGCCAAAACGGCCTAGTTTAAATGCCAACTCCGGTGTTAATTCGCTATTCGCTATACCCCTAACTCCGTCTGTTCCAAAATATTTACCCATCTTTTTATCGCTCCTTCTTCGAATCGTTACTAAATTAAATGATGTTAAAGGAAGGTTATGTTTCTTCTTCGTCTTTTTGAGTAATAGAGACCTTAGCCGTTTTTGAATCTAGTTCCCAATTCACTCCTGCAGGCGCTTTTACTACCAGTTCTACATCATGTATACCTTCATCTAAATTACTCACATCTACTGTAAGTGTAATGTCGTTTTTAGTTATTTCTTTCAAATCATCCGCTTTCCCACGCAAAGTAATGCTCGCTACATCGGATTCCAATTCGGCTTCTTGGTCTTCCTGTATACCTACAGGTTCTATTTTTAAATTGGTGAAAGTTTTAGTCTCGATGGCAGGTGGTTCATCCTCTTCAACTACCTCTTCTTCGACTTTTTCGACATCTTCGACTGCCTCTACATCCTCTACATTCTCATCTTTTACATCAATCTTTTCTGTGTTAATTTTGACCTTTGCCTTACCCAAGGACATTTTTTGTACACTTTCTGGTTTAGTAAGATCCAATTCCAATTCGGCATCTCCATCAATTTTGGAAATATTAACAGGGAGATTTATTTCGCTTATTTGTTCAAGGCTGGCTTCTGACCCATATAGGATTACCTCTTTTGGATCGACACTTATACTCTTAATACGGATGCCGTCCTTTACTTTTCCAGTTTGCTTAGGTGCAATGGTTACCGTTTTCGAAGGGATACTAACTTTTAGTGACACTGCCACTGAAGCAGGTTCAATCGTAACATCCAACTTATTTAAGTCCCGGTCAAGAGCTTTTACTGTCGCCTTGCCGTTCATCGTTTCGTTAAGACCCTTACTTATTTCAAGATTTGCCTTAACATAGGAAATTTGTTCAATTACATCTTTAGCACCAGTTATTTTAACAGTTTTAGGGCTGACTGTTGGCTGTCCAGCGGTATAACCCTCTTCAAGTAAAGAATTATTATATTCTGCTTCGACGGGGAATTCCTTCGTCACTCGTTCCTGAACATTGACTTCTGCATATTCAGGCTCGATTGTCGCCACTAACTTTTCGTTTAACTCGCTTATTTTGAAGGTAACAGTTCTGTCTCCCATCGAGATTTCAGGATCAGAAAGGTCTACATATACTTTAAAGTCTCTTTGGTTTTTTGCACTTATCAGTAGGCTTTTAGCTCCCTTTAAAGTAACATCCACCGTTTCTGGTACTCCGCTCACCACCAAATTTTCACGGTCATAGTACACTTCAACCGGTACATTTTCAATGGTTTCCGTACTAATCTCAGGGGCAGTAGATAAACCAAGAGATTTTTTATCTGACTCCATCTCAAAATTAACGGAGATGAATAAAAGAGCTGCCAAAGCAAAAGCAACAATTCTCATAAACCATGTACTATTGGTGTATTTATCCATTTTTCTTCCCCCTCCAATTCCAGATACTCGAGGAAGTTGTTTTGATATTTTCCACTACCAGTTCACTAGAAAGCATTGCCCTAAATGACTCTTGATTCAAATCTCGGAACAGTTCTCCATTTTTAGTAACAGAGATCCCTCCCGTTTCTTCAGATACAACGATAGTAATACTATCCGTCACTTCACTCATACCAATAGCTGCCCTATGCCGAGTACCAAGTTCTTTTGAAATGAACGGACTTTCTGATAAAGGCAGATAGCAAGCTGCAGCTGCCACCTGGTTATTTTGTAAAATCACTGCACCATCATGGAGTGGCGTATTAGGTATAAAGATATTAATAAGCAACTCTGAAGAAATATAGGACTTTAGAGGAATTCCTGTTTCAACATAATCGCCCAGTGCCGTTCCTTTTTCAATCGTAATCAAGGCTCCAATTCGCCTTTTCGCCATATAAGTGGACGCCTTTAATATTTCTTCTACTAAACGCTCTTGCTGGTTCTCTTCTGGAACGCTACCTCTTGTAAAGAGCTTCCCACGTCCTAATTGTTCAAGCGCTCTCCTCAGTTCAGGTTGAAAAATGACAAGAATCGCCAGTACTCCCCAATTCATGACTTGTGCCATTAACCATCCAAGTGTATTGAAACCAAACAGGTTGCTTAAGCTTTTTACAATGACAATTACAAAAATTCCTTTGAGCAGCTGTATAGCCTTCGTGCCTCGAATAATAGTTAACAATTTATATATCACAAACCAAACAAGGAGAATATCAATGAAATTTACTACATAGTCCCAAACATTCAAATTGGATAAAGACATGTTGTTTCCTCCAGTCAGTATTACTCCAAATAACAATAACAATCGTTATGTAATAACCTTAATAGTATACCATTTTTTAAATAATACTTCTAAACTAGTGTGATAAAGTTACACGTTAAGGTCTAATGAAGTAAAAAATTCCCTCCTTTTACAAAGTAAAGCTGAGCGATGGCACCGTATATTGAAAACGATGCATTCGCTCAGCTCCTCTTACTCCTTATTCCCTTTTTCCTCTTTAATAGGAAGCACAGACGTTGCGGTATCCTTAATTTTGTACCACATCCACTCAAAAGCTTGGTCAATAACATGGATGCTTCCGGTCACATTCCCCGCCTTAGACATATAATTATGTCCATTTATGACCGTCACATCTCCCTTCACTTCACCTTCAATTCGAATGTTACCGTTTTGAACTACCACATTCCCCTCAACGGTCTCACCTGCAGGCACAATCACCGTTTCTCCTTCGACTAATAAATTAGATTGCTTGGAAACTGAAAAATGTTCGTCCTGATTATATGTGGAAAAAAGAGAACCTGTCATCAATACAATGAACACGGCTGCTGCCGTCATAAAAGGATGGCTTTTTAACCAACGTTTGGCACCCGTTGTTTTCGTTTCCTTTGGCAATTGAGACATTACCCTTGATGTAAAGTCATCTGGAGCCTTAATATGGGAGGTACTTTGTACAAGAGCGACTGCCTTTTTCATTTCATGAAAATAATCCCGGCATTCAGCACAAGTATGCAAGTGATCACGTAAAGCTTCTTTATGCTCTGGTTTGATGTCCTCATCTAAATAATCATGCATATAATCAATGATTTCCTCATGGTAGTTCATTTTTCTCACCTTCTTTTTATAAATGGCGTAGTTGTTTACGCAAGGCTTCCCGACCACGATGTATTCTCGTCTTAACCGTGCCGACTGGCAAATCAAGTATTTCACTGATTTCCTTTAACGATAATTCTTCAATGTACTTCAATACGATTACCGACCGATATTTCTCCGGCAACTTCATAATTTCTACTTGAATGGTTTCCTGAAGTTCTAAAGATTCAACTTCATCCTCGGGCTTAGCCATATCTGATGCAATTTGGGAATACATATTCAATCCCTCAGATCCACTAACTTCTGCATCCAAATAGTAATCCGGCTTTTTCTTACGAAGACGGTCAATGCAAAGATTCGTCGCAATACGGTATAACCACGTAGAAAATTTCATTTGTATATTAAAACTACGAATATTCACAAAGGCTCTAACAAAGGCCTCTTGTGCCAAATCTTCTGCTTCTTGCCTGTTTCCGAGCATCCTAAAACATATCTGGAAAACTTTGTCCTTGTATAATTCGACAATTTCCCCAAATGCATTATGGTCTCCCTTTAATACTTGATTAATTCTCTCTTTAATGAGTGCATCCATTTTCCGGTTTTTACCCCCGCTCATGCGGCTATACGATTATTACGAATCGTAAGCTAAAAGGTTTCAAAATTTATTACTTTAATTTTAACAAAGTTTTACAATTTATGTTTAAGAAAAAAAAAACAAGGCTATATAATTAAAAATTGTAAAACCTAAGGGAGTGAATCGCTGTATGACTGCTGAAAAAATTTTAGATCATATTGAACTATACAGACAGAAAATGATAATTTTAGCTTCCCGCTCCTCGATGGTTGATAATGAAGTGATTGAAGTAAGCAGTAAACTAGATGTTTTGATCAATCAATACTTCCATTTAACTAAAAATGGAAGCCAAATCGACCGATGTGCTCTAAAGTGAATATGGAGCTGAGATTACAACCATATAAATATAGATATTATAAAAAAAACCATCCTGAAAAATCAACTTGCGTCTTCTAGCATATAAAAAACAGTAACCTAACACAAGCTGGTTACTGTTTCTTTTATTTTATCAGTTATACTAGCTTTTCTCCAAATAGCGAGCCCATTAAGGCCACGGCAACGATTGCGGTTTTATTACGTTCATCTAAAATAGGGTTTACCTCAACAAATTCAGCCGATGTAATTAACTCAGACTCCGCCAGCATTTCCATAGCCAAATGACTCTCCCGATAACTAATACCACCAATTACCGGTGTTCCTACCCCAGGCGCATCCGCTGGATCTACTCCATCCAGGTCCAAAGAAAGGTGAACACCATCTGTTCTTTCTCTTAAATAATCTATACACTCTTCCATGACTCTAGCCATTCCCATTCGGTCAATTTCATGCATTGTAAACACTTTAATCCCTTTTTCACGTATTAATTCTTTTTCACCTTCATCTAATGAACGTGCCCCGATAATTACGATATTTTCTGGTTTTACTTTAGAAGTTGAACCATGAATATTGACTAGATCGGGATGGCCAAGCCCCATACTGACAGCTAGAGGCATACCATGTATATTCCCTGATGGTGAAGTTTCCTCCGTATTTAAATCTCCATGTGCATCATACCAAATTACGCCTACATTTTCATAGTGCTTCGAAACCCCTGCGAGTGTTCCGATGGCTATCGAATGGTCTCCCCCAAGAACGAGCGGGAAAGATCCGCCTTGTATAATTTTATCTACTCTTGTTGCTAATTGAATGTTTCCCTTTGCAACTAACGATAAGTTTTTTAAATTTGTACCAGATTTCTGTGCATGTTCAGGGCGTCCTACTACTATATCTCCTAAATCCTCAACTTCTATTTTTAATCGTTCAAGCCGTTCGACAATCCCTGCACAGCGGATTGCACTCGGTCCCATATCCACCCCTCGTCTCGCCTGACCAAGATCCATAGGTAGACCGATAATGGAAATTTTCTGAATAGACATATAATTCCCCCTTTCTACCATTTTATATCTTATTTGCCTAGTGGTTCAACTGAACATTTATATGTATAAAGATGCAGTTAGTTAGCTTTTTTACCGTATTTACTCTTTGTCTTAAAATCCCTAGTTGAACCGTTCTCTTATTAGGGGGTAAAGTAATAAAAGTTAGACTTTTAAAATAAAAAAAAGTCTTAAGCCGTAATCGGCTTAAGACGTAAGTTTTAGTGTATGTAGTTAGATGGTGGAGCCTAGCGGGATCGAACCGCTGACCTCCTGCGTGCAAGGCAGGCGCTCTCCCAGCTGAGGGCCATATCGCAGCGGGG
>NZ_JBFUIB010000060.1:0-17373 GCF_056402095.1 Peribacillus sp. P4_C12 | reverse complement strand
CTTTTGCGTTGGCCTTCCACCGCGACCAATTCGTACTATATCTATTCATTCTCCAGACCCCTGCTTTTTCAAGGAAATTCAAATTTGATAAATCTCCTTGTTGAATGTTGACTCCATCAGGATTCAGCATCGGGATAAACCAGATGCTCACTTCATCCAATAAACCTGAAGGAAACCCGCCTATTGGCTTGCCCGCTTGATAGGCTGCTGCATAGTCTTTTAGCATAGTAATCAACAGGATAGAGCTTAGCCATTCTCGCCCATGATGTGAGCCTACTAGTAAGATGGATTTTTTCCCTTTCCCTAACTTGACTGCTTTTATATATTTTCCTTTTTCCGTTTTTCCAATTTTTTGGACTTCAAATTTATACTGATCCTGAATTTCTTGTAGGTCCTTTTCCATTTGTCCAGGTGAATACACCTGTTCTGCGCGTGGTGCTTCAGGAAAAAAAAGAAGACCAATCAATACTATTAAGATTATCTTTTTCATGTTCTCACCTTTTATTTTTATTCAGGTAAAAAGCAACAACCGCGGCCCGTATACATCGCCACTTATTGTAAGTAAATGTTCTACCCAATCTGAACAAAATACAAATAGCTCCTAAGGAGGAGAACTACATGAAAATTGCGGATTATGATCAGGCTTTGTTTCACACACACCGCTCTGATTGGGACAGCCTGTTAGTATTAATGGTTCGTACGAAAGATCACTTTCTTTCGAAAAAAATAGAACATTTTTTACACGCCTATCGGTTTGAGCATGATTATCAAATTATTCAATCTCAACTGTATGCACTGCTTCGTTATTTGGATCATGCGGCAGAAAAGACAAGTGATTATTTAAGTGAACTCCCAAGCTAAAATCAACAATAGTTTTTGCAAAACGGGAAAATATATACAAGAAGATTAATTTCATGAGGATTTAACTGTGGCTGGTGAAAACCTAAAAAACAAGGGTCAGGTATTTTTATACCTGACCCTCATCCATTATTTTTTCATTGTTGCATAAGCAGTTGCATACATTTTAAGTTCTTCAATTAAGGCCTCGACAAGTAACGCAGGCTCTTCAGTTAAACCGTCATTCTCATAATCGAAGCAATGCGGATCAAGCACTAATTGTTTTGAAATCACATTTGCATATAGGCTGCGGCCCACTGTTCTCATAGAATTTAACGCATTAATCCCACCTTTACCACCGCCTGATACAGCTAGTAAAGCAACTGGTTTGTGTGTAAATTGATCACTGCTTAGAAAATCCAATGCATTTTTCAAAGCACCACTCATCGAACCATGATATTCCGGAGATGTCAAAATCACTCCATCCGCTTCTTCAATACTTTTACGAAAATCTTGAATTACATTCAATTGATATTGCTCACCTTCACCTGAATATAAAGGAATCTCACTGTTACTTAAATCGATTAGTTCTGCTCCATATTGCTTGGAAATGAAGCGAGAGGCAATCCCTGTACGCCCTTGTTTACGTGGTGATCCATTAATGATGACTAATTTCATGTATAATACTCCTCMATTGTTTCTATTTGAATATTTCACCCATGTTACTCTCTTTTTCAGTATATCAAAACCCGCTAAAAATTTCCTTGAATTAGAGACATTTATTCCACTAAACGTATTCCAACTTCATCTAAAAAACAACTTTACGCAAAAAAACGAAGGACCTGAAGCCCTTCGTATACATTCATCTGTTTATCACTTTAGACTAATGCTTCAATTTTCACCATAAAGTCTGCTATAACAGCTGATAATTTAGCTTCTGATTCCGCCATCGTCTTGCCTTGGACACCGAAATAAAATTTAATTTTCGGTTCTGTACCTGAAGGACGAAGGCATACCCATGTCCCATCTTTAAGGAAGTATTTCAATACGTTTGATTTCGGAAGCTCAATTAGCTCTTCACTATTTGAAGTTAGTGAATGCTTTTTGCTGCTCTGATAGTCTTCCTCGACGACTACTTGGATGCCTGCGATTTGCGTTGGCGGGTTCTGACGGAATTGATCCAATATTCCTTGAATCTGTTTCGCTCCCTCAATTCCTTTTAACGTTAATGAACGCAACCCTTCCAGATAGAAGCCATATTTTTCAAAGACGTTCAATAAACCTTCATAAAGAGTCAATCCCTGCTTTTTGTAATAAGCACAGACTTCGACAGCAAGCACTGCTGCTTGAATAGCATCTTTATCACGAGCAAAATCCTTAATTAAATATCCGTAGCTTTCTTCATACCCGAACAAAAAGCTGTGTTCGCCACTTTTATTATATTGATTTATTTTCTCAGCAATGAATTTAAATCCGGTAAGTACATCCATCGTCTTTAAGCCATAGGACTCTGCAATTGTCCGCCCGATTTCTGAAGTCACAATAGTTTTTAAGACAATTCCATTTTTAGGTATCGTACCTTTTTCTTTTTTCTGAGCTAGTAAATAATCTAGAAAAAGCGCACCTGTTTGATTTCCAGTCAGAACGACATATTTGCCCGATTTGTTCTTCACGGCAATACCAAGTCGGTCAGCATCTGGGTCTGTCGCAATCAATAAGTCCGCTTCGACTTTATTTCCAAGCTCGATGGCCAATTCAAATGCCGCAGGTTCCTCCGGATTTGGCGATTTGACTGTTGAAAAGTCTGGATCCGGTAATTCCTGTTCCTTAACGATATGGACGTTTTGATAACCTAAGCTCTGCAGGGCACGTCGGACTGATTTATTTGCCGTTCCGTGAAGTGGGGTAAAGACTAGTGATACATCTATTTCCTCAGCAAGCTGTGGATTTTCAGGAACTGTGAGCAACTCTTTATTATAAGCTGCATCCAGTTCTTCCCCGATTATTTCTATAAGCCCTTGCTCTTTAAGATCTTTAGCATCTTTAATTTGTATTTCAAGTTCATTTTCAATGGCATTCACGTAGCTAATCACTTGGTCAGCAGCTTCCGGAGGTAACTGTGCTCCATCTGATCCATAAACCTTGTAACCATTATATTCAGGTGGATTATGACTCGCTGTGATGACAATTCCAGCAAATGCATTTAGCTTGCGAACAGCAAATGACAATTCTGGAGTTGGGCGTAATTCATCGAATAAATAAGCCTTTACGCCAAATGTAGCCAAGGTTTTAGCTGCTTCGAGTGCAAATTCCGGAGACTTATGTCTTGAATCATAAGCAATGACAGCACCTCTCCCTTTTGCCTCTTCCCCGAACGTTGAAATATATTGAGCCAATCCAGCCGTAGCCTTTCTTACAGTATAAATATTCATTCGGTTGGTTCCTGCTCCAATTTCTCCACGCATACCGCCTGTTCCAAATTCTAAATTCTTATAAAAGGCATCTTCGAGTTTAGCTTCATCCTGTTGCATTTCCTCAAGCAGGACACGTAATTCCCCATTTAAATTCTGATACCCTGCCCAAGTGGTGTATACTGATTTCCAGTCCATCTCTGACATCCCCTCTCAACGACCTTTTTTTAAAAACTTTTATGTATCTGTTTCTATAACAAAATTATCACATTTTTCCCAATAAATGAAGTAAAGGCTCGTAATAAAAAAAGCCACATCGAGCGTGGCTTTTTCATCACGAGCTACTTTAAATCTTTATTTTTCACCTTTTTGATAATGTAGTTTGTAAATATCATGACGTCTATCTTTTAATTGTCTTACGGTACCCGATTGTCGCTCACGTCTTAATATCTCTAAATCAACATCGCCAATCAGAACCATCTCAAGATTCGGGCTCGTTTCCCCAACAATCCCGTCACGTGCAAATTCAAAATCCGACGGGGCGAAAATCCCTGATTGTGCATATTGGATATCCATATTTTCCGTTTGCGGCAGATTCCCGACAGTCCCAGAAATAACCGTATAAATTTGGTTTTCCACTGCACGGGCCTGAGCACAATAGCGAACACGCAGATAACCTTGTCGGTCTTCCGTACAAAATGGCGTAAAAATAATCTTGGCCCCCATATCAGTCGCAATCCGAGCAAGTTCCGGGAACTCAATATCATAACAAATTTGAATGGCGATCTTTCCACAGTCTGTATCAAAGACGCGTACACGGTCACCAGCATTGATGCCCCACCATTTTCTTTCATTCGGTGTAATATGAATTTTATATTGCTTTTCAATCGTCCCATCACGGCGGAATAAATAGGCTATATTATAGATATTATCATCGTCTTCTTTAACGAAATGAGAACCGCCAATTATATTGACGTTATACCTTACAGCTAAAGTGGTAAACAATTCAATATACTGTTCCGTGAAATCCGACAGTTTCCGTACTGCCAAGCTTGGTGATCTTTCATTTAAGAAAGACATCAGCTGGGTCGTGAACAATTCCGGGAATACGGCGAAATCCGCATTAGCATCCGAAGCAACGTCGGTGAAATACTCGACTTGGTTAGCGAAGTCTTCGAATGAATCGATTTTACGCAACATGTATTGCACGACGCAGATACGTACCGGTTCAGATGTTTTATAATAACGTTTTGTTTTCGGCTGATAATCAACGTTATTCCACTCCATGAGTGTAGCATATTTATTGGATTGCAAATCATCAGGCAAATAATTAGGATTTATCCTCATGAGCGTGAAGCCATTTAAAAGCTGGAACGATAGAACCGGATCATATATTTTATGTAATTGCACTTCTTTCACATATTCTCTAGGTAGCAATTCCTCCGCATGTTTATGGTAATTAGGAATCCTGCCGCCAATAATGATGCTTTTTAAGTTCAAATGGGCAACAAGTTCTTTTCTTGAATCATATAGTCTTTGACCAATTTTCATCCTGCGGAATTTAGGATGGACCATGACCTCGATTCCATATAAATTATAACCGTCCGGATTATGATTCGTGATGTATCCATTATCGGTTACATCATCCCATGTATGGCGATCATCATATTCGTCAAAATTAATAATGAGGCTAGAACATGATCCAATCACTTTTCCATCATATTCAGCTACAAATTGTCCTTCTGGAAAAATTTCCAGATGACTTTCAAGCTGATCGCGCTTCCATGGATCCATTCCAGGAAAGCAACTAGATTGTAAAGCAATTATTTCATCAATGTCCCCTAGCCTCATGTTACGTATTTCCATTATTTTTTCATATTTATGCAGGTCCAAATTAGGCATTTTCCTCAAACTCCTTTAATCTCTTCCATAAGAATTATACCCCTTATTCAAAAATTAAAACAACTGAACCTTCTCCAACCTATTCAATACTTCCTAGATAAAGTATGACTTTTCTTCCTTTCGGAAGCATATAGATAACATCTTTATTTTTTATTACCTTTCTTACTGCCAATTCACGTACTGGGTAGCCTTATCGTACCATCATTACTCCTGTTAAATTATGTTTAATTACCTATTATCTGTTAAGCTAACAGCCACTCTTTTAAAGTTTTTAATTCTTCCCGCGACCAAATCTATTCTGTACCCCCATAAAAAGAATATATATTTTACAGACCGCATCCATACATACTATAATTTTTATAAGAGAAAAAAGAGATGGGGAAGAGGATCGATGAACAATACAAAACGCAGCGGGGAGAATATATTATTTGTAGCCTGGGCTGCTTCCATCATTGCTATGCTTGGAAGTTTATATTTTTCTGAGATTAAGCAATATGAACCATGTATGCTTTGTTGGTATCAGCGGATTATCATGTATCCTTTTACAATCATTTTAGGAATTGCAATCATTCGAAAAGATTATTGGATCAGCTTCTATAGCATGATATTATCTGCAATTGGAGCATTTATTTCAACTTATCATTATTTAATACAAAAGGTATCATTTTTTTCCGAACATACCCTAGCATGCGGAAGGGTTCCCTGTACAGGACAATATATTAACGTTTTTGGTTTTATTACCATCCCGTTTCTAGCTTTAGCTGCATTTGTCATTATTTTCATATGCAGTTACATCGTATGGACAAGATCCAAGGAGGTTGCAGCTTAATGAAGAAAATGGTTATATTTTTAGTGATAATCGTCGCGCTTTTTGTCATTCTAGGCGTTTTGACAAACTTAAAAAAAGAAGAAAAATCAAAAGGAAATCCGTATGGCAAAGAGCATCTTAAATCCGCCACCGTCGATCAATTGGATGACCCAAATTATCAAAATCTGATCCTTCCCGAAGAATTAGAGAATGACCTTCAAGATAAAGAAGAAATGACTGTTTATTTTTATAGCCCTACGTGCTCTCACTGTCAAAAAACTACACCTATCGTAGCTCCGTTGGCTGAAGAAATGGGTATCGATCTCGTTCAATACAATTTATTGGAGTTTGAACAAGGCTGGAGCGATTATGGCATCAAAAGCACACCGACAATTGTTCACTTTAAAAACGGAAAAGAACAAGAACGTATAGTTGGCTATAACGAAGAACAAACCTTCAAAAAATGGTTTGAGGACAATGATATTAATTAAGGATAGAAAAAAAATGAGTCGGCTATAACGGGAAAAGTATTTCCGTTATAGCCGGCTCATTTTTAATGTTTTATACTAAATATTGATTCGCCACCTGAATATCCATCATTTGCATATCTTTACTTGCTTCATGGTTTATACGTGTAAAATGGTCATAATAAAAAGGGAAAAAGATTCCGCATTCATTCAATAGAGTAATGTTATGTTGAAATAATTCTTCAAATTTAGATTCAATTATAAAAGAATCCTCTATCTTCTTTTTGTCTAGAATGGACAAGAGGACTTGAAGGCATGCCATTACTTGAAATGCGTCTCTTAGTGTTGCAAAGTAGGTAAATGTACTTTTATTCGGCTGCAAAACGCCTATCTCCCGAAAATGAATAATTTCATTTTCTGTAAAGTATTTAGGAAATACAGATTTGTAAAAACGTGCAACGAGACTCGCAATTTCTTGCTCTTGTTCTTCGGTTGAAGAAAAGACCGTCTTCACTAAAAAAACCACCTTTTTTAGATCCATTAGACCTATCTAATAGTATGTATATTCTAGGACAAGCGATTTCTTTCCCTCTAGAATAACATAAATATTGTAAAAAAAACGTGGTAATTTTCGCCACTGAATTCTAAACAATAGGTCTAATGTTACTAATTTTACTTTTATTCGTAATCATTATATATTTTTTTCAATTAATTACAATCATATAAGTCGAAAGTAGGAATTATATTGGGACATTTTCATATAACAAACCAAATATTATCAATTGAAGTACTTCAAAGTTGGAATGGATTAACATTAGATAAGCTTTTTAAGGACCACTGGAAGGCGCCAAAGAAATTGGTGCATGAGTGGAGAATGAGTAAAGAAGTAAAATTGAACGGAAATACTGTTTCATGGACAACTACTCTATCCGAAGGCGATACGATTAGCATTCCTTTAATGAATGCTGAAAATGAAACCGTTAAAGCTGTAGATTTAGGGATTTCTATCTTATATGAAGATGACTTATTATTGATTGCCAATAAACCGGCAGGAATGGATACCCACCCTTCTCAACCCGGCGATACACATACGCTCATCAATGGTGTAGCGTACCACCTTCATAACACCTGCCAAACCTGTATGATTAAGCATATTCATAGGCTTGATAAAAATACCACCGGAGCCGTTCTTTTTGCCAAAGATCGCCTCACTGGGTCTATGTTGGATAGAATGCTGGAAGAAAGAAAAATCAAACGAACATATGTCGCTTTAGTTGAAGGAATCATCCAAAAGAATGAAGGTAAAATCAACGAAAAAATTGGTAGAGACCGCCATCATGCTACTAGACGAAGGGTTTCACCTACTGGCCAGGTGGCTGTTACCCATTTTCAAGTGCTTAAGCGGGATTCGAAGAAAAACTTAACGCTTGTGAGTTGCACTTTGGAAAGCGGCCGCACCCACCAAATCAGGGTGCACTTTAGCCACTTAAATCATCCCTTGGCTGGTGATACCTTGTACGGCGGAAAAAATACCTTTCCACGGCAAGCCCTTCATGCTCGAAAAATTGAATTTATCCATCCAATTTCCGAAGAAAAAATGATAATAGAAGCACCTTTCTTAGATAAGTCCGGGATATTTGAGACTCTCTAATATACAAAAAAAGCTGACTCCAGATAAGTAGGAGTCAGTTTTTTTAAAATTTTATCATTATAAGCAGCCGTTTCTAAAGCTGTATAGTAAGGATTATGAATCAAAAAAACAAGCTGGCCTCTTGAGCCAGCTTTTATTGTGATATTTAAGAAGCTTTTCTCATGCCTTTTAAAATCAAGCTTAATATGAAGACAAATACGATTGCTCCAATTAATGCAGGAATAATAGCGAAATCTGCTACTGAAGGTCCCCAGTTCCCAAGAATTAATGAACCTAACCATGCACCAACAAAACCAGCGATGATGTTACCAATGATACCAAATGGTACGTCACGTCCTACTATCATACCTGCTAACCAACCGATAATACCTCCGATAATTAATGACCATAAAAATCCCATAATATATTTCCTCCTTAAGTAGTTGTATTTTTATACCAGACAGTATATTTTCCTGTTCTACAGCAGACTCCAAGAAATCTCATCACTTCCAAATATTCATGCCCTGTTCAATTCATTAACCTTTACACTCAAATGGTATGATGCCGATTATGCACAATATCTAATGAATGTGAATGCTTTAGTTAGTGGGAAAAGTTAGCTAGCTATTGACCCTGAGGAACTGATTGGACACTCCTCAATGTTAGTGTGTTTTTCTTTTTGTTTGCCGCTGTACTCATTATTTTCCCCGTTAAAATAATCTAAAACCTCATTTTTTTTAAAAATATTTGGTAAAGAAAAAATGATTATTAGACTTATGAAAAGGGTATACACTATGCTGCACTTTTGTCACATTCATATTATAAGCAGTATCTAGCTCAAATATGTTATAACGAAAAAAAGATGCCCCGAAATTACTGGGACACCCTCATATCATTTTCAGTTCTCTTTAAAGTCTATATCATCAATCATTAAAACAAAATTTCATCCGGATTGCTTCCAAATCGTTCATTTTTGTTTAAGGCATCAATTTGATTCATTTCGTTAAGACTCAATGAAAAGTCAAACACTTGTGCATTTTCCTCGATACGGGACGGCGTAATCGATTTAGGGATAACGACAATTTCATGTTGGAGATGCCATCTAATTAATACTTGAGCAGAGCTTTTTCCATGCTTCTTTGCAATATGATTGATAGTCGGTTCTTCTATTAAGCTCCCCCTACCTAGCGGGCTCCATGCTTCTACCTTGATATCATGCTTTTCGCAGTAATCACGAATTTCAACTTGAGTCAAAAGTGGATGTAATTCTATTTGGTTTACGACAGGTTTTATTTCACTGTTCGCTAATAATTTTTCTAAATGGTGGACATGGAAATTACTTACACCGATTGATTTCACTTTTCCTTCATTGTAAAGCTTCTCTAACGCCTTCCACGTTTCCAGGTATTTGTCTTTTCCTGGCCAGTGAATTAAGTATAAATCTAAATATTCCAAACCAAGGCGTTTCAAACTATCATCAAATGCCTGAAGGGTCGTTTCATACCCTTGATCAGTATTCCACACTTTAGATGTGATGAACAATTCTTCACGCGATATTCCGCTTTCTCTAATAGCCTGTCCTACACCTTCTTCATTTTCATAAACGGCAGCCGTATCAATTGAACGGTATCCTACTTCGATTGCTTTCTTGACAGACTCAACCGTTTCACTGCCATTTTTCACTTTAAATACACCGAAACCTACCTGCGGCATTTTTACTCCATTATGTAAAGTAATCGTTTCCTCTATACTTGATATCATTTGCCAATCCCCCTTACCTTTTATTTACCAACTATATCATCGTCCTACCTTTTATTTCTAACCATAAGCCTCGGAATTTAAAGGTTTATTAAATGACTCCACAAACATTTTATCCAAAATTTTCAATTTAAAGTGAAAATTTATCATTTAATCCTTCATTAAGTTAAATATTTTGTAAAAAAATGACGAAATATCTATGCTAATAGATAAGAAATTAGTTACAATTGAATAGTCCGTCCGTAAACCAAGAAAAAGAAGAAGGTGCCATCTTTAAAGAATAATCAAACGTAAAACTTCCATTCTAATAATGTGGAGTTGCAAAGTTGTCCAACGCCCATTCATTGGTCACTATCTAAATTTTCTCATTACATACTTGAATATTAAGGGAGTCTTCCATGTATGAATACTATATTCATCTTAACCGCGCTAATTATTATCTTTGCTTTGATCTTTGACTTTATCAATGGATTTCATGATACAGCCAATGCTATTGCAACAGCCGTATCAACTAAGGCGCTTAAACCACGTCATGCGATCATTTTGGCTGCGGTCATGAATTTATTAGGAGCGCTGACATTCACTGGTGTAGCACATACCATTACGAAGGATATTGTTGATCCTTTCACATTAAACAATGGCTCATATGTAATCCTCGCTGCTCTACTTTCTGCAATAACATGGAATTTAATCACATGGTATTTTGGTATTCCAAGCAGTTCTTCCCATGCTATTATTGGTTCTATAGCGGGAGCTGCCATTGTGGCTGGAGGTTTCGATACGATTAAATGGAGTGGATTCACCAAAATCGTCCAAGCATTAATTTTATCTCCGATTCTTGCCTTTACACTTGGATTTATTGTGTACAGCATCTTTAAGGTAATTTTCAAAAATAATAATTTAGGAAAGACTAACAAGCGATTCAGGAGAATACAAATTCTTACAGCTGCCATTCAGTCTTATACACACGGAACAAATGATGCTCAAAAATCCATGGGTATCATCACTATGGCTTTAATGGCTAACGGATATGCCTCTAGCTCTGATGTCCCCTTTTGGGTGCAATTATCGTGCGCAATCGCAATGGCGCTTGGTACCTCAATCGGTGGTTGGAAGATCATTAAAACGGTGGGCGGTAAGATCATGAAAATACGTCCAGTAAATGGGGTCGCTGCCGATATGACCGGTGCAGCGATAATTTTCGGTGCTACATTCCTGCATATGCCGGTCAGTACGACACATGTCATCTCATCATCTATACTTGGGGTAGGTTCTGCACACCGTATCAAAGGTGTAAAATGGGGAACAGCTAAAAGTATGTTAATCACTTGGTTCATAACCTTGCCGATTTCTGCTTCTTTAGCAGGATTGATTTATTATCTAATTGCTTTATTTTTATAAAACCTTAAGCCTTTCCATATCGGAAAGGTTTTTTCTACTGATTTAGTCCTTTTAAGTGTAATTGATTCCCTTTTTTTACTTATCCTTGTTTTCGATTGTAAAGTTTTATTAAGATTTTGTAAATTTTCGTCGAAAAACCTTTCCTGATACCACATGAATTCGTTACAATCAACTTGTTAATACTAAGCGTATAATAATTTTACGTAAAATTTGCATGACTAATTGGGAGGCTTAACATGGCTTTTAAATCTAAAAAAGACAAATTCGCAGTAATGCTTTTTAACATCGCTCAAAACCTTAAAGAAGGTGCTGACTATTTCGCGGATTATAAACTGAAGAATATCTCCGATCTAAAAGTATTTTCAGATACTATGAAAGATTATGAGCATAAAGGCGATTCAATGGTTCATAACGTAATTAAAGAACTAAACAATGCCTTCATCACTCCTATCGAACGTGAGGATATCCTAGAATTAACCATGAGAATGGATGATGTCATAGACGGTTTGGAACACTGCGCCGCATTATTCGAAATGTACTCCATCGTCAATGCTGATGAGTATATGCTTAAATTTGTGGATGCAATTAAAGAGTGTACGTATGAGATTGAAATAGCTGTCGATACACTTTCCACAAAAAAATTACCAATGATTCGTGAAAATGCAATTAAAATTAAAGACCTTGAATCTGTTTGTGACGGAATCCAACGTCAATCAATCAAAAACTTGTTTACGGTTGAAAAGGATCCAATCAGAATCATTCAATATAAAGAAATATACGAAAGCCTTGAAGAGATCGCTGATCACTGTCAAGCTGTGGCCAATACACTTGAAACAATCATAATGAAAAACGCCTAAGGAGTACCCCCATAAATGGATACTTTATTAATTTTAACTATATTAATCGTTTTCTTTGCTTTAGCATTTGACTTCATCAATGGTTTCCATGATACAGCAAATGCAATTGCTACAGCTGTTTCAACAAAGGCCATGAAACCTCGGCATGCCATTGTCATGGCAGCCATCATGAACTTCGTCGGAGCTATGACGTTTACAGGCGTAGCGAAGACCATAACTAAGGATATTGTGGATCCGTTCACGCTTCCAAATGGTTCATATGTAATCTTGKCAGCTTTACTTGCCGCTATTATATGGAACCTCCTTACATGGTATTACGGGATACCAAGCAGTTCATCCCACGCATTGATTGGTTCGATTGCAGGTGCCGCCATTGCAGCAGCTGGTTTCGCCGGTATTAAATGGGAAGGATTTTTGAAAATTCTTCAAGCTTTGATTTTCTCCCCTATAATTGCTTTTGTAATTGGATTTATCGTATACAGCATCTTTAAAGTTATATTTAAAAATAATAACCTGACAAAAACAAACCAGAGATTCCGTACTATACAGATTGCAACTGCAGCTCTACAATCGTATACCCACGGAACGAATGACGCCCAAAAAGCCATGGGGATCATTACAATGGCCCTTATTGCAAACGGGTATGCAACAAGTACTGACATCCCCTTCTGGGTTCAATTTTCCTGTGCGTTAGCAATGGGACTTGGGACTTCTGTTGGCGGATGGAAAATCATTAAAACCGTTGGCGGCAAGATTATGAAGATCCGCCCTGTCAATGGTGTTGCTGCGGATTTAACAGGAGCCTTAATCATTTTTGGCGCGACCGTGATACACATGCCAGTTAGTACAACACATGTTATTTCTTCTTCGATTCTTGGAGTTGGTTCAGCCCACCGTGTTAAGGGCGTAAAATGGGGAACGGCAAGAAGAATGATTGTTACCTGGTTCATTACCATTCCTATCTCAGCAACATTAGCAGGTTTGCTTTACCTATTGATTAATTTCCTATTCTAAAATAAAAAAATCCCTTCCGGTTTCCATCGGTAGGGATTTTCTGTTTCTCCCGTAAAAAACATGGATATAATTCTATGCTAAATCATGAATAATCGTTTAAAATTTAAAGTAAAAGGAATCTTTTAAGCGAGGGGCAAAATAATAATGAAGGAATTCACAAATAGAGATATTTTTAAAGACCTTTATGGAGATATGATGGAGTTTGCGGATAGAATCAGTTCCGTCTTAGGCTGTCCCATTACAATTGAGGACGGAAACCATCGCCTGCTTGCTTATAGTACGCATGATGATACAACCGACCAAGCACGCATCATGACCATTATCGGAAGGCGCGTTCCTGAAAAAGTCATCAACAGCTTATGGAAAGATGGGTTTATCCCGGCTTTATTGAAAGAGGACGTTCCTATTAAAATTGGGGCTATCAATGATGTCGGTCTCGGTAATCGAGCGGCAGTCTCTATTAGGAAAAATAATGAAGTCCTTGGCTTCATTTGGGCCTTGGAAGTGAATCAACCTTTCTCCGAAGAAGATATGGACTTTCTTCAATTTGCTGCAAAAGAAGCGAAAAACCAGTTGCAGCAATTACAATTAAAAAAGAAAAGGAAAGAAGCAGGTCATCAGGAGTTTCTTTGGCGTATGTTAACTGGACATTACCAAGAAGAATCAGAAATAATAGAAAATTTCACGAAGTTTTCTATCCAAGTTCCTGTTGTTTTTTCCATATTAGTATTCGAATTCCCTAAAGAGATCAATCGCGAAGTAGAACGCTACATTTCCTATATGTTAACGACTACTCAAAAGATAAACAGGTTCTTATTTGCCATTGACCATAACAAGCTCATTCTTTTTGCGGGATCGGRCCAAGAAAATTGCCCTTCTTTTACCACATCCATTTATGATTTCATTCCTTTCTTCATATTAGAAATGAAACGGCGTTTTGGTGTTGAACATATCCTTGGTACTTCAGGTAATATGTATAAAAACTTAATGGATGTAAAATCAAGCTATGAAGAAGCTCAATATACCTTAAAAATGAAAAATATTTTTCCTCATGATATGAAGCTTATTTTACATTATGAAGAGCTGGGCATGTTTCAAATGATTGAAACTCTTGCAAACAACAAACAACGTCACGCTCATCCTTCTATTTTGAAGCTAAGAGCTTATGACTTGAAAAACCAAACAGAATTACTGCAAACACTTACTGTCTATTTAGAGAAAGACTGCAATCCAAATGAAGCTTCAAGAAATCTTCATATCCATGTGAATACCTTAAATTACCGTTTAAAACGGATTACAGAAGTAGGAAATATTCGTTTAAAAGATCCGATTCAAAAAATGTCTCTATTTCTAGATATAAAACTTTATGAATTTGACAAATTTCACAAGAAAAATTGAAATATTCCATCAACATATGGAAAAAATAAATAAATGGAAAGGTTGGTTAAATGAATCTAGAATCGAATGAAGAACTTGAGAAAGAATTAAAAATCATTGAAAAATGGGAAAAAGACCAGAATGGGTTATGGTTTTGGGAACGAATTGGACGTCTCCCCTTCAAACTTTTAGACAAGCTAACACCGGACTTCATACAGAAAAAGCTTGGTGTCATGCTCGATGAAATCGGTAGCTATATTCAAACCGGAGGACAATATTTAACAAAGGAATCCAATATTCTAAATCAGCTGCAGGCCAAGAATCCTGAACTGAATGTTTCCTCCATAGAAGATGTTTCAAAACTTCCCCTTCATATTATGGACAGTGTTAGTCAAGAGATTAAAAATTCCGGAAGTAAATTGGCCACAGTTCAGGGTGCTACTACCGGCATAGGTGGAATCTTCACCTTAGCTATTGACATCCCCTTGCTTCTTGGTATGTCAATCAAGACACTTCAGGAAATTGCTCTCTCTTACGGCTACAATCCACGAGACCGTCAGGAGCGTATTTTCATCGTCAAATGCCTACAATTTACTACATCAGATGTTGTCGGAAAAAAGGCACTGTTAAAGGAATTGTCGAATATGCACCTTCCCGAATCTGAATCCAAAAGAGAACTTGCTTCTGAATTGCAAGGATGGCGGGAAGTTGTTTATACATATCGTGATCAGTTTGGTTGGAAAAAGCTTCTGCAAATGGTACCTGTTGCTGGAATAATCTTTGGTGCCTTTACCAATCGCTCTATGATCGCTGATATGGCCGATACGGGAATAATGCTATATAAGAAAAGAAGGATTTTGGAGCGAATGCACGAACCGGTTGCAAAAAATTAAGATTTCAGCGTAATGTTTTCTCACGTTAACTATCTAAACTAAGCACTTAACCCTGGCAAGTCCATGATTATTGATACTGCGTTTGTGGAATTCCACAAATACACCTTTTTCCTTTTTCTGATTTCCACATACTAACTGTTTCTTTTTCCCATTATACTTGTGATACAAATAGTAAAACAAATTATTGGAGGGATTAAGATGAGAATAGGAATTCCGAAAGAGATTAAAAACAACGAAAACCGTGTAGCTATCACTCCAGCTGGGGTTGTAGCATTAGTCAATGCGGGACATGAAGTATTAATCGAAATGAACGCAGGATTAGGAAGCAGTTTTACAAATGAATCATATCAAGAAGCTGGAGCTGTTATAGTCGAGGACGCTGCTAGCGTTTGGGCAAGCACAGAAATGATCATGAAGGTAAAAGAACCTATCTCATCTGAATATAAATATTTCCGTAAAGATTTAATTCTTTTCACATATCTGCATCTTGCAGCTGAACCAGCTCTTGCACAGGCTCTAAAAGAAAGCGGTGTCTTGGCTATTGCTTATGAAACGGTTGCAGTAAACCGTACACTTCCTTTATTGACACCAATGAGTGAAGTGGCTGGACGTATGGCAGCGCAAATCGGTGCTCAGTTCCTTGAAAAAAATAACGGTGGTAAAGGAATTCTATTAAGCGGAGTTCCTGGAGTTAAACGTGGTAAAGTCGCTGTCGTCGGCGGCGGTATGGTTGGAACAAATGCAGCTAAAATCGCCATTGGATTAGGCGCAGATGTTACCATTCTTGACTTAAGTCCTGATCGCCTTCGTCAATTGGATGATATTTTCGGAAATGAACTAACTACACTCATTTCAAATCCTTATAATATAGCTGAAGCAGTCAAAGAAGCTGATTTAGTGATCGGTGCAGTTCTGATTCCAGGTGCTAAAGCTCCTAAGCTCGTTACTGAAGAAATGGTTAAATCAATGTCTCCAGGTTCAGTCATTGTCGATGTTGCTATCGACCAAGGCGGTATCTTTGAAACGGTTGACCACATAACAACACATGATAACCCTACTTATGTTAAACATGGAGTAGTTCATTACGCGGTAGCAAATATGCCAGGAGCAGTGCCTCAAACATCTACAGTTGCCTTAACGAACGTAACTGTACCTTTCGCACTGCAAATTGCCAACAAAGGCGCCATCAAAGCAATCCTTGAAAACGATGCCCTTGCAAAAGGCGTCAATGTAGCCAATGGAGAAATCACGTTCGAAGCAGTTGCATCAGACCTAGGCTACAACTATGTTAGTGTTGAAAATGCTTTAAATCCAAATAATATTAACGCATAATAATAAGGAGACTCCAAAGACGTTCATCGCGTCTGGAGTCTTTTTTATTGCACTTAATCGGGAATCTTCCCGCTACAGTTACTATGACTTTAGTAAAAACCTAATAACTCGGCTACTGGCTTTTTCTGCTGATTCTATATTATATTTAGGAGAAAACGGGTCACTAAAACCGTGAAAACCATTAAATGTATGTATCTCGATATTCTCTTTATCTAGATGTAAAACTAACTCGTCTACATCAACCGATCGTTCTTCTTGAGGAAAGATCAGCAATGTAGGGCATTTTGGTGCTTTTTCTAAATAATCCCTTATGCGGGAGCCATAATATCCTACTATTCCATCAACAAATATCTCCTCACTACATAACCAAGCAATTGTCGCCCCTATACTAAATCCAATGATGAATATTTTTGAGTATTCCTCATTAGCTTCCAATATTATCTTTTTTATTTTGTTCGATGCCTTAGTAAAACCTACATTATCCATAAAATTAAGATATGCTTCTTTTTCTTGCACATAAGCAAATGGTTCTTCCCGTTGCAAAAAGTTTGGACAAATGACATCAAAGTTCTGTTTTGATAATAACTCACAAAAATCCTTCATATGTTGATTAACCCCGTAAATTTCATGCAGTACAATGATTACTTTATTAGTATTTTTTGTTTGTATCTTGAACATCTTGTACC
>NZ_JBFUIB010000059.1:0-23323 GCF_056402095.1 Peribacillus sp. P4_C12 | reverse complement strand
ATTCAAGGGACTCCAGACCTGCTTCAATGATTACCGCAAACTGTTTCATAGAAAGCTCTTCTTCGCTTAACAGCTCGACGAATTGATCTAACAGGTCGACGACTGCATTCCACGATTGTTCATGCTCTCTAGCTGAAACCAAATCTCCTGCTTCTTCGGCCTCCAGCTTTAGCTTTTCCAATTTTTCCGGTACATGTAATTCTTCAAGATATAGATAAAGGGCTTCGCATATTTCTCTACCATTTTGAGACTTTTTCACTCGTTTTGAGAGCTTCAAAATGGGCTCAGTAAATAATTGCTTCAGCTCATTCAGTTCCTGCTCAAGCTTCATTTCCTTATCCGTTTGGGCTCGGTCTTCGAGCTCCAGTCCACGGAAGCGGCGGTAGGTCCATCGGTCTTTAGAAGTCCACTTACCTCCTTTAATCCCACGAGCAAGCACATAAYTTTCAAGCTTATCTACCTGCTCACGCATTCGGTCGTGGCTTTTTTGAAGCGGGAATAGTAGCTCCGTTTTGATTGCCCGAAATACAGGTTCATAACGCCAATAGCCATTTATGATCTCCAATGTCGATCGAATCAGTTCAATCAGGGGATGATTGAGCATAGTTCGTTTAGAATCCACGAACAGTGGAATTTTATAATCCCGAAAAACTGTTTGTAAAATATCTTCGTATGCTTCTCCATTGCGAACTAAAATCGCAATATCCCGAAAGCGGTGCTGTTTTTGTCTGACAAGTGTCAAGATGTTCCGGGCGACCCCTTCAATTTCAGCCCTGCGGTTAACTGCCTGAGCAATCGTTACTTCAGAGGGGTTCTCAAAAATTCGCGCAGGACGTTGGGCAAAATAGGTTTCCAGATGATTCAGCCCCGGACTCCCACCAAACCTTGCTGTACCGTTTAGAATGCGATCTTCTGCTATTGGAATTCCAGCCCTTAATCCCGCTTGATAAAGCTGATGATACAGATTCCCTGTTTGCCTGAAAAGCTGCAGATCATCAGGCGCATATTGTCTGTAGGGCTGATCTAATGTCAACGCAATTGTTACACTCTTGCACAGCTTCATCATTTCTTCTACAATCAATAATTCCTGTGGTGTCAAGCTGTAAAAACCATCGATGTAAATATCCGAGTCTCTTATATATGAAGACTCTGACATTTTTTCTATAAGTAAAGTAAAATAGTCTTCAGAATCTAAATATTTTCCAATCATTTCATCCTCAAAAGCCTGATAAACCAGTTCAAGGTCATGTAGTTTATCCTGAATTCCATTGCCTCCCGGTGATGTTTCGGTCAAATAGTTTTGAATGTCATCCGGTTGGATGGAATATTGCTTGAATTCAGCCAGTATTTGTTCCATTTGAGCAATGAATCCCTGCTTATCAGCAGATCGGCGAAACATTTTCAAATCTTCTTTTTTATCATCCATAATCTTTCGTATCAACATATTAACGCCAACACTGTCCAAATGAAGACGGCTCATTCCGCCAGTTTCCTGCAGAACGCGCCAAGCTAGCCTACTAAAACTGAATACCTGTGTCCGTATCATTCCAGCGAGGCCTGGCGTTTTAATTAATTTATATTCCGATAGAAACGTCATCTGATCAGGAACGAGGTAAATTATTGGATTGCCTTCGGGGTCCTTATCCAATCTGGAGCGAATTTCGTCCAAAACATTCGAAGTTTTCCCTGCACCCGATCTTCCTAGTAAAAAACGTAGTGACATCTTTTTCCCCCTTATACAACATAATATCTAGACCTATCATACCAGAAATACTGCCGTCTTTTTGACATGGTTTCTGTTTCCAGTTTCGATTTGTTTCCTATTATTTTACCGTTTCCTTAATAATACCAATCGTACGTTCGTGTTTTAATCAAAAGAAAAAGCCCTCAATAATTTCGGGCTTCCGCAATCATTCACCTTTAAACTGCAAATTAAATTCTTTGATTGGCCAATATCGCACATCAACTTTACCAACTACATTTTCAACTGGTATGTAACCAAAGTGGCGGCTGTCCGCACTTTCAAGACGATTATCCCCCATGACAAACAGCTTGCCATCTGGGACAGTGGTCGTATCAGTGATTTCTTTTAATGTAAAATCACCCGTAAAGTTCTGCCCCGGGAACCCCTCCTTAAACTTCTCAAGATAAGGCTCATTCACTTTCTCACCATTTACATAAAGCCAATCATCCTTGTAACGAATGCGGTCACCTGCAATCCCTATAACTCGTTTAACATAATCTTCGTGTGAATTCGCATGAAAAACAATTATGTCAAATCGGTTGATATCCCTGATTTGATAATTAATTTTATTCACTACAAGTTTGTTACCTTCTTCAAGTGTCGGCTGCATCGACTCCCCTTCAACATCATAGCTTGAAAAGAAAAATGTACGGATTAAGATGTAAATAACAAAAGCAATCATGGCTGCTTTTACCCAGTCGGATAAAGAATTTCTGTTTGTTTTTTCCATCTATTTCAACCCCTACTGCTGCATTTATATTCTAATACTTATTTCCCTTCTTCTCTCTTCATGCTTCTATTTATCCGGACCTCCAGTCTTTTTCCTACATACCATAGGATAAAAATGACAATACCTATGATGATTGTACGCACAGGCTTATGAATAAGGGATACMAGATCATACCCTACGAAGCTAATCGTAAAGATCATCACTGCTTTCCCTCCTATGACAGCTAGTCCATATTGCAACGGGCTGACCTTTGAAAGCCCCGCCACTATGTTCACAATAGCTGATGGTGTAAAAGGGAAGCAGAGCAGTATAAACAGAGGTCCGAATCCATGATTTTCTACCCAAACCATTAGCCTTTGCACCTGTTTATGTTTCTGCAAAAGTCGAAAAAGCCTCATTTGACCATATCTTCTAATAACTAAAAAGATCAGAAAAGCTCCCGCTACCGCCCCAATCCAAGAAAATAAAAAACCCCACCAGAGACCAAAAGCCGTTGCATTAGCGAGTACAAACACAACTAAGGGTAAAAAGGGCAAAAAAGCTTCCAGCATCGGTAGCAAAATTCCCGGGATTGGACCGAATGAGCGATATTGCTGAATAAGTGCCGATATATTATCAAGTGTAAACCACTCACGTATAGTATCCAAGTCCATAATTATCTCCCTCGACATGCCGACTATTAAAGCAGCATAAACTTATTAAAAAGCTGTTCTATTTTAGATATATCACTTTCCTCTGAAATTGCAAGAATTATTAACCATATATAATCATACTTTCCCTATCTCAGGAAAACATAATCTTATTAACAAAAATTTCATCATTTCAACAAACCGCTTGCATATCAGCTGATAATCCATTAAGATGGATTAAAGAACGTATGTTCTCGTTTGTATGAAGCATACATATTAATATGAAAACCTGCTTTTTTAGAAAGGAGCGGTCATGATGACCCGCATTCCAGAGGATGACCGAAATATGATTGAAAAAGCCATCTACCTTCCTATGGTGATTACAGTCTTAAACCGGGATCTCAAGGTCATCGAAATAAGTCCGTTTAAATTAAAAAGGCCCTATTCAGAACTAGTGGAACTTGTTTTAAAAGCCGTTCAGGAAGAGCTTGCCGAGGTGCGGCGCTATTTGCGTAAGGAGAATATTAAGGTAAGTGAAATTAAACGCGATGAATCCTTTACGATGTATTGTTTTTTATATAAAGGATACGAGGAACATCATAATTATTTCAATCCCCGCCTTCGCAACAAAACCGAAGACTTATTGTGTAATTACTTTTTCGAATGAAGTCACCGCCCCAAGAAAATTTAGCGGAATTAGCTTAGTTCAGACGTCCTCCTAAAACTATAAAGGGAATGATAGATAATTTCTTTCACTGCCTTTAAGGAATATGGAAGTATAACCAAAAATAAAGTTGATAAGACCACTATCTCAGTTTTATCAACTTACCCTTTAACCTTTGGCTATTCCACCTCTCAATCCTAATCTATATAATTCAATCCTCTCTTTCTTTGTATCTATCTGGAATTTTATTTTTCCATATTTTCATAAATTCTTATTCTCGAATTCCATATCCTTTTCATTTGGCTTATCAAAAATATAAAAGTGTTGAAGAACTGTTGTATCTTTCTTTATCAAAACACTAGTAACATTCCCAACTATTTCAATCTCTCGTATTCACCTTCCATCACTTTTTGAACAACATCTATATTTTCTCCTAGCTTTAATAGATAACAGGTGCTATGAAATATTACTTCTCGATTAAGGCATAACCTATGTAATCAAGAGCATACTGAATATCCTTCACCATTTTAGTTTTGAGATTTTTTAAATCAACATTATTTACCTGCTCCTAAGCAAAGGTTGGAGTAACACCCGTTATTTAGTCGCTTACTGATTAAGGCAAACATTTTCGAGGACACAGATCGCAACGAATATTAGGTAGGGCTCGTATGCTCATAATTAATTGTCAGTTAAATCACCCCAATATAAAGATAACCCCGCCTTATACATTTTATATACCTTTTTTCAATAATATCATTTTAGGGTTAACTCGACATTTTTACAAAGAATGTTATAAGTATATATTAGGAACAAATGGATATATTATCTATTATTTTATATTTAACTTGGTCATTATTACGGGCTATTTATATAATGGGAATGAATAAAACGGCAAATCAATAGAATCTCTTAAACACTATCATTATGTGTAAAAAACCTTTGTGAAAACTTTGTGAAATATTGAACATAATAGTTGAAACATAGAGGTTACCTATTATATTATTAATTATGAAGGGAATCACTAACAAACTTATACCCCTTTGTTTGATCGTGAAAAGTTTCTCCTATCCCCTTATTTCTAATAAAAAACCATGCAAATGTTTTATTTGCATGGTTTTTCTTATTTAATAATAATTTGAAAATGAAAGAATTTCTGATATGGATTTCAATTGACAGGCCAGGGATTCAAACACGATTAATCGTAAATACCCAGGATTATTTAACTGGAATTTTATTAACTTGCTTTATTTCGTTACTTACAATTTCTTTTCATATTACTTAATGAGGTGCTTGTTCCAAAAATATTATGCCTAAATCCCCATTTTCCTCATCACACATGATAAATTTATACTTGGAGGCGAAAAAATGAAAAAAATTAATATTCTACTAGTAGCTGTTCTTGTTTTATCTTTATTTACAGGAATCAAAACAACTGAGGCAGCATCAAATGTGAAGGTACACTTTATCAGCGTTGGACAAGGAGATTCAATCCTTATTCAAACCGGTAACGAAAACGTTTTAATCGATGGTGGCGGTAAAGGCAAGGGCGACGAGGTTGTTGCCTACCTAAAAAAACAGAAGGTAAAAACTCTTAATGCCGTAGTTTCAACTCATCCAGACGCTGATCATGTAGGTGGATTAGCTTATGTGATTAAATCGCTTAATGTAAAATCTGTGTATGCACCTAAAGTTTCTCACACTACGCAAGCATACAAAGACTTTTTAATGGCTGTTAAGAAGAAGAAACTTACAATAAAAAAAGCGACGACTGGCGTAGAAATTACAACGAAGGCAAAGAATATTTCATTAAAATTCATTGCACCTGTTAAAGACTATGCTAAGTCTGATTTAAATAACTGGAGTGCTGTTCTTTTACTTAAACACGACAAAAAGACATTCTTGTTTACTGGTGACGCTGAAGAGAAGTCTGAAAAAGATATGCTGGCTAAAAATCTAGTACCTAGTGTGGATGTGCTTAAAGTTGGCCATCATGGCGCAAAAACATCATCAAGCTCTGCTTTTATTAAGAAAACAAAACCGAAATACGCAGTAATCAGTGTAGGGAAAAATGGATATGGGCACCCTACTTCTACAGTTGTAAAACGATTAAATTCGGTTAAAGCTAAAACATATCGTACAGATAAATCAGGTAACATTATTTTTACTTCTACAGGTCAGAAAATTACTGTAAAGACGGTGAAATAAATGGTACAAGGAATTATTGATCGCTTCGAAGGAAAGATTGCTGTCGTTGAAATCGATGGAGGAGATTTGAAGGATTTTCCTAAAAGTTCTCTTCCTAAGGGAGCCAAAGTAGGAGATATGCTGATTATCGATGGTGATAACATCACCATTTCCAAAGAAGGCACTGAAAAATTAAGAAAAGAAATTGACGATTTAATGGATGAGTTATTTGAAGATTAATTCTGGAGCCCTTCTCAAATGAGAAGGGCTTTAGTTGTTGTACACTAATCCATTTTGCTAGAGCAAGTATTTATTATCTTCTGATATGTATGATTGTATGAAAGTATGAATCTCTAACATACCATTAAGATATACTTCACGGCACCTTTACCAAATATACTACCCTTTGTGCTCTAGCGTGGATTATACTTTGACATCATCTCTGAAGCTTTTCCCCCATTTGCATCGGTGAACAAATAGAAAGACTTTCTCTTTGTTTCCTCAATCCTTTGGATTAGTTTAGTTTTTAAAAAAGATGTCCGATGCAGCTGGTTTTCAAAAGAACTGCATGATACTTCTATATCGATGGTTTGTTTATTTCGGAATGTAACCTTTGTATGTTTTGAATCTAAGCGATCATAGGATACCACATGCTCATGAGATAACCAGATGCATTGAGGACGTAAGGGAGATGTAGTCGGAAAGAAGAAAATTGAACTAGTTGGATCAATCGCAATCGGCGCTTTATGAGTGATATTTATAAGCTGCTTCGTTCCATCCTTTCGGCCCTCATAACTTGATCCAAAGTACTCACAGCTTTTCTTGACAATTTCCAAAGGTTTGAATGGGGAAATGAACTCGTCCTCCAATTCAACGATTTGGGCGTATATTTTACTTCCATAATTGATTGGCATAACCATTAAAGTATAGGGAGTGATTTCATATTCTTCGATAATTCCCTGACAACTTTCCTTCAACTTACAACCACCTCTTCCTTACTGCTATTAAAAGTGTAACTTTCAGCATTTGGTTATTATTTTCCCTCTACTGAGAAAACAGCTAAGATTTCGATCAAACCTTTTACCCTGCCCCTCCCTAATACCTCAAATGGCTATAGAATATAGGACAGTTAGTTTATATGTGTTAAATTCCTCACTATAATAGCACAATTAGAATAGGTTATAAGCAAGTTCACAAAAAATTAAAAATTCTTTTCAAACGTGGTCATTTCGTCATCTAAACGACACATTCCCTTTTAACATCCAAATATTTAAAATTTTCTGTTGATTTTATCCGCTTAAATCCATATACTAATAAAAAGGGTCAGGGGTGGTTACTTTGAAAAATGAAAAATCTTATTCAGAGTCAGTGAAGTCCTTATCAATGAGCGAAATGAAAAACGATGCTGTAGTTCAGGAATTGTTAATTGATATGATTATTCTAGAATCCGTCCTTAATACCAAAAAGAATATCCTTGCGAAACAAATTGATGAAGCGTTAGATACGAAAGACAAACCTTTATTCCTAAAACTAAGTTCTGAAATGAACATTTTGCTAAAACAGTTTGGAAATTAAAAATAGCTAAATAATCAAAAAGCCTCCCCAAATGTCGGGAGGCTTTTCTATTTCTTTATCATTCTTTATGAAACATCCCCATGACCTCGGCTGTTTCAGTTATATTTACAAAAGCATTCGGATCCACTTCTTTTATCATAGCTTTTACATCGGTTAATTGATAACGAGTAATGACGGTCATCATTACTTTACTCTTTTCTCCGGAGTATGCACCTTCACCATCCATGACAGTAATTCCCCGATATAAGTTGGTAAGAAGCTTCTCTTTCAATTCGTCACTCTGTTTCGTAACAATCATTAATGTTAATTTAATGTGATTAGAATGAATTGTATCGATCACTTTTCCTGCTGCATATATTGAAATCAATGTATATAATGCGGCATCCCAACCAAAGATGAACCCTGAGATAACAACCACAACTGCATTCATCACCGATAGTAATGAACCAAGTGGAAAATCGCTTTTCTTAGCCAAAAGCATTGCAATGATATCAAATCCGCCGGAAGATCCTGAAGCACGGAAGATGATACCGATACCAACCCCCGAAATGATTCCTCCAAATAAAGAAGACAGAATTGGTTCAGTGGACACTCCATGAATCGGAATGATATACAAACTGACAGATATTACGACAACTGATAATATCGTATATGTGATAAAACGTCTTCCTAATTTTATATATCCCAGAATCAACAGTGGCAGATTTAACAGGAAATTCAATATCCCTGTGTTAACTGGGGTAATGATTCCTAACATAATCGCAAGCCCACTAAGTCCGCTGCTCAAAATTAAATGAGGAATCAAAAATAGATTGTAGGCTAATGCAACAAGCACTGAGCCTATAATGATGAAAAGTACATTATACATAACTGATCTCCTTATAAACCAACTGGGAATTTAATTTATTATAGTAGAGAACCTAAGATTTATAAATTAAAAGTTTTTTCTGAAAACAAACTACAAACTTCCACTTCCCCCGAAATAAGGCAAGTAAAAAAGCCAGCTGATTTTCAGCTGGCTTTCAATAATCCTTTGTATCATCGTTTTCAACAGTAGAAATCCGCTCAAGCATCGTTGGATGGGAATAACGCAGCCATTTAACTAGTAATGGGGGATTCACCTGACTCAACCCCGCCCTCGTGAGTTCCTGGAACGTTGTGATTGCCGATTCTTTATCACCAGTCATTTCAATAGCATAACGGTCAGCCCTTGTTTCTTGATATCTGGAAACATAATTGGACAGCGGACTGGAGGCAAACAGTAATACACCCGTAATTAAGAGAAATAATGGAAGTGAAGAGATGCTATCAATCGAATGTATTTTTAACATGTTGCCCCAACGTCTAATAAAGTAATTCATGATTTTCGATGTCAGCCACAAACCAACTAAAGTCATTCCTAAATAACCTGCTATACCAATATATATATGTTTTTCAACATAATGAGCCATTTCATGTGCCATGATAAAAAGTATTTCATCTTCCTCTAGTTTGTTCAAGATCGTATCCCAAAGAACAATTCTTGAGTTCGAACCTATACCAGTTACATATGCATTCAGGGCATTTGTCTTTTCTGCCATATTTACTTCATATACATGTTCCGCCGGAATTTCGGCCTGTGCGGCAAGTGCCAATATTTCCGTTTCTAATTCTTTATTTTTCAGTGGATAAAATTCATTATACAGCGGATCAATCAATACAGGCTGTAAAAACATCAGGAACAATGAAAATGGAATCGACAACAACCAAGCGTAAAGCCACCACTTCTTCACACTTTTCTTCATTAACCAATATAAAACTGAAACGATGATGAACATCATCCCAAAGTTCACCCAGAAATCGATGACTTCATCCTTCATCCACGAAGAGAAACTCTGGGTACTGATATGGTAACTTTTACTCATCCTGTAACCAATGAAACTGATTGGAAACAGCGCTAGATAAGAAACCAACGAAAGCCAAAATAAATAAATACCTGTTTGGATCACTTTCCATTTAGAGGTCCCCAAAGCCGATTTTTCAAATGCTTTTGAAAACCCAAATAATAAAACAAAAAAATACAATAGCCATTCATATGGAGTCGAAACGAAAAAAAGAAAATTCCGCAACCCTGAATACTCTTCGCTAAGCTTTAGTTCCCTTGCATTCAGAAATGTTGCAGGATCTGCTGCAGTACCACGTAATGCTTGGGGAATAGAGGTATCTGCCCCATAGAAAATATACCAATACATCACTGCTACGAAAAGTATATATAAAAGAACCGCTCTTCCTGCCCATTTCCTAACCATTACGACCCTCCTTTAAATCTAACCTACCTCTTATAGTTTAATCCAAAATGGACATGTTAGAACCGTATTTCTGTCTCCATATCATATAATGACAATAAATGTTCAAATAATCTTCATCATTTCGCCCGTTTTCATTCCATTGTTTAGAATTCAGTCCTGTATAGTGAAGATAGATAATTATAAAGACTTGGGGTGACAAACAAAGATGAAAAAAATTTATATTATTTTTACAATTTTATTAGTGATGGGCATTGGATCAGGTATCTTTTATTTTACAGAATATCGTCAGTCAAAAATGTATTTTCCAGATGATATAGTGATGAAAACACAAGAGGGTGAAACATTCAGCTTCTCTGAATTAGAACCTAAAGTCCGGCTATTGGAGTTTATGTATATTGATTGTCCAGATTTATGTCCAAATACCACATTTCAAATGCAAAATATTCGAGATCAATTAGTTAAGAAAAATATTTTTGGAAGTAAAGTGGAGTTTTTAACTATCACTTTTAATCCGGAAAAGGATTCAGCTAAAAAAATAGATGCGTATGCAAATACATTTGAAGTAAATAAAACGGATGGCTGGGAGATATTACGAGGTTCACCTGAAGATACCAAAAAGCTAACTGACCAATTTGATTTTCTTTTTCGAGATTCAGGAACCGGCGAATTTGTCCATACTACCGCAACCTATTTACTCGATGTTGAAAATCGTGTCGTCAAAGTTTTTGGAATGGGTGAATTTGATTTCGATAAAGAGGCAGTGTATAAAGCCATTTTGAAAGAAGTCGATTAATTGCAAAAAAGGACCCTCTTGAGTAGTAACCCTTTCATACTCCATATAGAACTCCTGTTTTTAATCACAAAAAAAGCTATCACCGTATATTTTCAGGATGATAGCCTTTTTCTTTGTTCCTCATCAATGAGTTTGTCTAGTTGGATTATGCTTTCCTTTGCACGCTGGAAATCAATTTTGCGATAATGGTGTTTTCCACCTTCTTCTTCATCTTTTTCGTCGGCCCATTTGACGACCTGCTGAAGCGGTGTTCGAATAATATCATTTGAAGGTAAAAATGAATCGGTGTGAAATAAAATGGCGAGGGAAATAGTCTTGGCTTTAACCGGATTTTCTCCAAGCCGGATTAACAGTTTATGAGCTCTTTCTGCACCTTTAATAGGATGGATATCATTTTGTTTGTACAAATCATAATCCCATTTTCCATTGCGGTACCAGGTGAAATGACCCATATCATGCAAAAGACCAGCTTTGGCAGCAATATCAGGATCTACGTTATATTCGTTTGCTAGGTGAAACGCATGATAGGCAACGGCAATCGCGTGTGCAAGGCCTGATCTGTTCAAGTATTTTTGAGCAATAGGATGTGTAAAAATATCTAAAAGCTCTACATCTCTCATCTTACCCCTCCTTACATGTAGTGAAATTTTTAATGACAATCATAACTCTTTTTGAAACAAGAATCAAGACTTTAAGCTCCCCACTATATACTTTATGCATGGCGATACACTTTGCTTGTACAAAAAGGAGACTATTGCATGTGAAAGGCAATAATCTCCTTAGATACAAATCATATTTAGTTTTGAGTTACATGAGTTTTCAAGGAACGACGTAAAATTTTTCCTGTCGTATTTTTTGGAAGTTGATCTAAGAACTCAATTTTTGTTGGAACCTTATATTTAGCTAAATGTTCTAAACAATAAGCAAGTAATTCTTCCTCGGTCAATGCATTATTTTTTTTCACCACGAAGCAATGAACTACTTCACCTTGATTAGGATCCGGCACGCCAATCGCTGCGGCTTCAATCACTTCAGGATGGGCGTATAAAACCTCTTCGACTTCACGCGGATAGACATTATAACCACCGACAATGATTAATTCCTTTTTACGATCTACAATAAAAAAGTAGCCTTCTTCATCCATCCGGGCTAGGTCACCAGTATAAAGCCAGCCGTTTTTTAAAACAGCAGCCGACTCTTCCGGCATTTTGTAATACCCTTTCATTACATTCGGACCTCTGACAATCAATTCGCCCACTCCATTGACAGGCACTTCTTCATCAAGCTCATTTACAACTTTGTTTTCAACATGAAGGATTGATGTTCCGATTGATCCGGCCTTCCTTGGACGATCCAAAGGATTAAAGCATGTGACAGGTGATGCTTCAGACAAGCCGTAACCTTCTGAAACAATAATATTAAATTTCTGTTCAAAGGATTCCAGCAGCGAAACTGGCATGGCAGACCCACCTGAAATACATATTCGTAACGAATTCAAATCTTCTTCTTTACCATCTTGATATTGGAAAAGGAAATTATACATTGTTGGTACGCCAGCAAAAACAGTCGCATTAAATTTTTTGATTAGCCTGAATATTTCCTTTGGACTGAATTGCGGGACAATTAAAAGTGTACCCCCACTCAACAATGGAGCATTCACAACGACTGTTAAACTGAAAACATGAAACATTGGCAGTGTAGTAACAACACGGTCATTTTCCGTGATTTTTAAATATTCGCCGACATCATGTGCATTGGAGTAAATATTTGTATGTGAGAGCATGGCACCTTTTGGCTTTCCAGTGGTCCCAGAAGTATATAGAATGATTGCCGTATCTTCAGGATCCAGTCTCGGTCCTAAAAAGTGGACATCCCCCTTTTTCAGCATCTCTGTAAACGATTTCATTTTAGGGTAAATATTCAGTTTACTTATATCCCCATTAGCCAGTTGCGTTTCACAAATTACATATTGTTCAACACTTGAAAGAATGGGGTTCATATTCTCTAATAAGGGTAAAAGCTTATCTAAAGCTACAACGACCTTTACATCGCCATTATTCAGGATGTACCCAATTTCATCAGGTGTGTAAATTGGATTTACTGGTATTACGGTCGCCCCTGCTCGTAAAGCCCCATACAACGAAATAATAAAATGTGGAGAATTGCCTAAAACCAACGCAACATTATCACCAGTTGAAACACCAAGCTTATGTAGTTCGTCTGCAAACTTTGTTACGGCTTCATCCAATTCTCCATATGAAGTGGATTGATCCATAAAATAATAAGCTGGCTTATCAGCCTTTCTTAAAGCCGTTTGATGAAGCTGTTCAGATAAATTCATCGTTCTCCCTCCCCTGTAAAAAGCATGAATGAATAATCATTCATTTTTAGCTCAAACTAAATACAGTTTTATTATATTAAAAGTAAATGATTACAGCAACATTTTTATCCAAATTCAAGCAATTAATGTCATTATTAGACACAAAAGCCGTCCTTATAGGCTCGGACGGCTTTTCAAAATTAATATATTAAAGCTAATATCTCATCTTTTGTTACATTGCCAAAATAATGTCGAACATCTATTTCATCTAATACCGAGCTGATAGATTCTTTTTCATAACGAGTTCCAGTAAGCTTTTGTTCTATGTCAATAACTTCGCCAACTCCAAAGAAGTCACCGTAAATTTTACAGTTCTCAATGATTCCCCTATTCACTTCAAGACGGATATCAACCGATCCAACCGGGAACCTATGTGAGTTTTGCAAGTTGAATTTAGGTGATTTTCCGTAGTTCCACTCCCAGTTTTGATATCTTTCCTCTGAGATTTTATGAATCTTATCCCAATCTTCTTCTGTTAAAACATACTCCGTAACTTCTCCACTATCTTTAAAAATATTTTTCAGAAGGAAAGAACGGAATTCCTCAACAGTCATCGGTTTTTTTAGAAAATCAACGATATTACCGACACGGCTTCTAATCGATTTAATCCCTTTTGACTCAATTTTATCTTTTTTCACTTTTAAAGCGGAAACAATATGGTCCATTTCTGATTGAAACAACAATGTCCCATGACTGAACATCCTGCCCTTCGTTGAAAACATCGCGTTGCCAGAGATTTTCTTTCCTTCAGCAAGAATATCATTACGTCCACTTAATTCAGCATGAATTCCTAGTTTTTCAAGCGTTTCTACCACAGGTTGAGTGAATTTCTTGAAGTTATGGAAGCTATCCCCATCATCTTTCGTGATGAAACTGAAATTGAGATTTCCTAAATCATGATAAACCGCTCCACCCCCGGAAAGACGTCTGACAACAGTAATACCGTTATCTTCAACATAATCGGCATTAATTTCTTCAATCGTATTTTGATTTCTCCCTATGATGATTGAAGGACGATTAATATAGAATAAAAGATAGGTTTCATCTATATTTAAGTGTTTGAGTGCATACTCTTCAATAGCCAGATTAATCTGTGGATCTGTGATTCCTTTGTTATCAATAAAAAGCACCGTTGTTCCCCCTTGTCGACTTCATTCATACCCCTGATGATTCATTTATAGTTGAAATTCGAGATTGCTTTTCGCTACTGCAATTTCCCGTTTGAAAACCTCTGATGCTTCTTTTTTCAGTTGATTCAGATCACCATAATGTGGAAGATGAGTTAAGAGTAAAAGCTGGACGTCTGCCTTATCAGCAAGTATGCCCGCTTCCCTAGCTGTCATATGGCCGGCATTTGAGCCGTCCATATTGCTGTAAAAGTTGCTTTCACATAATAAAACATTTGCATCCTTGGCGAAATCAGCCAACTCATCCATATAAGAGCTGTCCCCTGTGTATACAATCGAATGATTTTCAGCCTCTATTCTCATTGCAAAGCATGGAACTGGATGTTTTGTTTTCATAAAAGTAAATTTGCATGGACCGATGGTTAAAGGCTCATCAGCAGAGTAGGCAATCCCCTTTGTTATATCTTTATAGGTTAACTTTTCAAATTCGGCAGCATCTAAATCATGGCCATAAATAGGAATAGTCCTTTTTTCGCTGCCCAGTATTTGCTGAATTAGCGCAGCGTGTTGCAGGACACCTACATCCGCTACGTGATCCGGATGATAGTGGGATAATACTACCGCACCGAGTTCCTCCGGCTTCATATGATTTTGTAGCTGTGATAGAACACCGCTACCGCAATCAAGCAGAATGCGAAAATCTTCATATTCAAGCAAATAGCCAGAACTTGCCTCATTTTTAGCTGGATATCCGCCCCAACAACCAATTACGGTGATTTTCATGCTTAGGCACTCCTTTTTTCTCTCAATGACTTCCCATTAATATAAACTATTCTTCCCCTATTTTCATCTTTTTTACCTATGTTATAAAACATACATTGACACATTGATTCTGTTATAATACAATGAATACTATAGAAAAGAAATTAATAAAAAAATTCAGGAGATGATGTTCATGATTCAAAGTAGCGTTGAGTTCTTTAAAAACCTGCCTCCTAAACAATGCAAGGAATGCGGAAAAAAGATTGAAGAACAGCACGAATGTTATGGAAACCACTGTGATCATTGCCTTTCTGTAAAGTAATAGTTTACGTGTTTCACCATCCGCTTCCCAATTAGCAGGATGATCCCATATAAAGTTCCAGTTTCGCAGCTGGACCTATCCCCAAATATAAAAAGACGATCCAATTAATTGGATCGTCTTTTTATATTTCCTTCAATTTGAATGTGCTGTTTCAGGTCATATAAGCAAAAAAATAGAATTATCAAGTAACAGATAATCCTTTAAATAAATATATTTTGAATAGCTCAGCAATTTCTTCTTTTCCTAATGGTTCATGATTCCTCTCCCAATCGAAAATAAGGGCAAGGTACATTTTTAACATGAGGAAAGCTGTTATTTCTGGATCACAAGGCTGAATATAGCCTTTATCAATCGCTGAATTAAGTTTTTCTTTAATATAAGAAACAATAGCTTCTTCCATTTCATTAACCATTTCCTGAACAGCCGGTGTGCCAATTTCCCGTTCTTCCTGAAGAAGTTTTAAAGATAATTGATGTTCCTGTCTAAACTCCAAAATACGATAAACAGCTCGATGAAGGTTTTCAAAAAAGGAGAATTGATCATCCAGGGATTGTTCAGCCTCATATTTCATTTCCTCTATCATCCGCTGAACAATTTCTTTAAAAAGCTCTTCTTTATTTTTATAAAAGGTATAAATGGTTCCTTTTCCGACATTGGCAATTTTAGCCACTTGATCCATTGTCGTTGCCTTGTATCCAAAAAGGGAAAAAGACTTGGTCGCGGCTTCTAAAATTAATTTTTTACGATCAACAGACATTTTCCACCTCAATTCCGACCAAACGAACAGAATAGTCAATAAGTTCAATAATATCTTACCAAAATCTTTCTGTTTTTTCAATTAATTTTTTACAAACTTACAGAACATACACAGTATTCATCTTCAACGTATATAGAAACAGTGGCTATCCTCGTTACTGGACAGCCACCTTATTAGAAATGAAGATGTTATTTTGTTAAATGAACTCAACGACTTTATCGACTACGGCCTCAGATTGATCAATGCAGTACGGCAAACTGAACCTGTCATATGTACTACCTGCAAGGAATACTCAGCTGCAAGACCAGTTATTCCTCCTCCGATTATGACAATCGTTTTCATTGTATGATTCACCATTCATCGCCCTATTTTGAAAATTATTTCTCCTGTAATTTGTTTATTATAATTGTAGACAAGGCGTCGATAAATGCTGGTTTTACATTTGGCATATCAGGTCGGTAGTAACCGGCTCCAATTTCATCTGTAACAACTTTACATTCATAATCATTATCATAAAGAACTTCAAGATGCTCGGATACAAAACCAACAGGAATATAAATGAAGGCCTTATATCCTTTTTCTTTATAGAGATCTCTAGTCAAATCCTGCACATCCGGTCCTAACCACGGTTCAGGYGTTTGTCCGGCACTTTGCCAGCCTACTGCATAATTGGAAACCCCTGCGCCTTCAGCGATTAGATTCGCCGTTTCTTCAAGTTGCTTTGGATATGGATCTCCTAATTGTAAAATCTTTTCCGGAAGGCTATGTGCAGAAACAACCAAAGCATAATTATCGCGTTCTTCCGAAGTCATTTTTCCAATTGTCTCTTTTAGTTGGTCCACCCAATATTGAATGAATTTTGGCTCATCATACCAGCTTTCAACAGAAGTAATGGTCAGACCACCCAATTTAGCTGCTTCATCCTGCGCACGTCCATTGTAAKACTTCACACTGAAAGTTGAAAAATGCGGTGCCAATACGATACTGACCGCTTCCGAGATCCCATCATCATGCATTTGTTTAACAGCGTCTTCAACAAATGGTTCGATATGTTTAAGCCCTAAGTATGCCTTAAATTCAATCTCTTCCTGAATTGAATTTAATTGTTTTTCAAGCGCTTCTGCTTGTCCTGCTGTGATTTTTGCAAGGGGAGACAAACCACCAATCGCTTCATATCTACCTTTAAGATCGGCAATCAATTCTTCACTAGGTCTTCTTCCATGACGAATATGTGTATAATATCTTTCAATATCCTCTTCTGTGTACGGAGTACCATAAGCCATGACTAAAAGGCCCATTTTTTTTCTTGACATGTATTTACACMTCTTTTAAAAACCATAAGCCATGACTAAAAGGCCCATTTTTTTTCTTGACATGTATTTACACCTCTTTTAAAAATTCCGTTCTTTTAAATTGTGCATCCACATAAGGTTTTTTAGCAAACAGTTCGCTCAGGTTTACTTCTTATTTGATGAGTAATCATGAATGAAAGCGGTCAATTTCTTCAAAGTTTCCGGATTCACGGATGGGAACACCCCATGTCCAAGATTGAAGATGTAGCCATCCTGCTGCATACCTTGGTCAAGGATTTGTTTCGTCCGCTCTTCTATTACATCCCAAGATGATAAAAGGAGGGCAGGATCAAGGTTACCTTGAACTGTTTTCTGTATACCCATCTTTCTTGCTTCCGAGATAGGAAGTCTCCAATCCAATCCCACCACATCAATCGGCAGATCATTCCACTCCAATGCCAAGTGACTTGCACCAACACCAAACATAATTAAAGGTACATTTTCTTCACGTAAGGAGGCAAAAATGCGATTCATGATCGGCTTGATGAACACCCGATAATCTTCAACATTTAACGCCCCAACCCATGAATCAAAGATTTGAATGGCTTTAACACCCGCTTTAATTTGTGCCTTTACATAGATGATAATCATATCTGCTAACTTGTCCATCAAAGCAAACCAAGCTACCGGCTCAGAATACATAAAAGCTTTCGTCTTATTGTAGTTTTTGGAAGGACCGCCCTCTATCATATAAGAAGCAATCGTAAATGGAGCACCTGAAAAACCAATCAAAGGTACAGTCAATTGCTCTGTAGTTAATAATTTGATGGTGTCCAACACGTATGGGATGTCTTCCTCAGGATTTAATTCTCCTAATTTTTCAACATCTTTCACCGATTGAATTGGATTAGATATGACTGGACCGATTCCTGACTTAATTTCTACATCCACTCCTATGGCTGGTAGCGGTGTCATAATATCTTTATATAAAATCGCGGCATCTACATCATATTGCTCCACAGGCAATCTTGTCACATAGGCGCATAATTCCGGCTGGTGAGTAATTTCAAAAAGGGAGTACTTTTCTTTCAATTTACGGTATTCTGGCTGTGAACGGCCGGCTTGACGCATATACCAAACAGGCACATGATCCGTTTTCTCACCTCTCGCAGCTTTTAAAAATGTATCATTCGTAATTTCCTTAGACATTAATATCCACCTTTCAAGCAGTCACGTTCTATTTTTTTATTCATACTTACATAGAATATCAGATGGAAGTTGAATTTCAAATTGAATCTCCTTAAACTATAGCTTTTTCTATAATAGAAGTATAGCCAAGCTAATTATTTGTCAGAAAATCGACGTTTTTAGGATTTTCTCAGACTAATTTCCAAAGCTATTTGAATTGGACATGAAGATTTATATTTGATTAGAAATGGTAAAAACACTATTGATTGGGTAAAATGGGTATACACCTACTATTAGTGTTTGGAGGGGATCTATATGAATGTGTTCATTACATCAGGCACATACGATTTTTTAAAAATCAAAAAAGATAAGCACCCGAATGAAAAAATATTACTTATGCAAAATTCTGAAACTGCAGTGCTTTTGCATGAAACACCAGGAAAAACAATTTTTAGCTCACCACGTAAATTTGAAGTAGTGGATGGAAAGGGTGACCTTCAAGATCATGGATATGTGGTTATGAACAATATCCCTGTCAGTGAAGAAGGACGTCCGGTATTTGAACACCGTTTTAAAAACAGAGCAGGCTTCATTGAAAAAGAACCTGGATTTGTCGCCCTTCGTGTCCTGCGACCAACCAATTCAGAAACTTATGTCATCTTAACTATATGGGAAAAGCAAGCGGACTTTTTGAATTGGAAAAAATCTAGTTCTTTTGAAAAAGCGCATAATGGCGATTCTAAGCCTCCTGTAACGAATTCCAGCCAGAAGATGTTCTCGGGGGAAGCGTATGTGACGCAATATACTTTGATGAAGGATTCTGAAGAATAAGGTATTCTTGTCGCAACCCCGCATCAAAAACAAAATGCCCATCCTTAAGAGGATGGGCCTTTTTATCTTTCAAATCCGAATTGTTAGATTTGGATTTGCTGCTTGCGGTCTTCCAAAATGATACTGACATGAGGATTTGAGTGTATTAATTCCTATGAAATACGACAAATTTCTTCTTTATTTCCGGGGAAATGATTTTGTTAGTTACAAATATCGCACCTGTATATCAATGTTTCATATTACTCTCCGTTCCAGCCACTGATACAAACACAGACACGTTAAACTATATCCAACACCAAGCACAAAACCAGCTAGGACATCCGTGGGAAAATGTACTTTCAGGGCAATCCTGCTGATTCCTATGACGAGTACTAGAAGAATGAAACTAATTCCTACTCCCCATTTCACGTTTTCGATTTGACTTCTTTTATTATAAAGTAAGCAATCATACTGAAAAAAATAAGGCCCACCATGGAGTGGCCACTTGGAAAACTGAAGCCAGCTGCCTTGACCAAATGATTTTCCGGTCTTTCTCTTTGAATAAGGTTTTTTATCCCTCGCTTCAACAAGTCCCCTCCAGCCACTCCAATCGAGAAAACGGCTATAGCCAAATAATCCTTCTTTTTCATCCATAAATAAAGGATAAAAAGTAAACTTCCAAAGCCAATAAATATTGAACTGCCGAAATATGTAATCGATTTAAAAAATGTAAACAAATATGTATTCTCCACCACGGTTAAATGGTCCAAAATAAATTCATCAAACGCTAGAACCTTCCCATTTTGAACTTCATTCATCAAAAAAATGAATATGATCATGCAAAGCAAAATTACGGTAATCCTTGCATATTTAATCATGATATAACTCTCCTCGGAGTGGTTTTATAATACTTTTGATTATTCAGATTATGATATACTATTTACAATTAACAATCATTTAGGAGGTGCATAATGATACACCAATTACACGCTCTTTTAGAAGGGTCTTATGAAGAAATGGTTTCCATTAGGCGATATCTTCATCAACATCCAGAGCTTTCTTTTCAAGAAACCAAAACTGCAGCCTTTATTTCTGATTATTATCAAAATCTAGGTATCGACTGTCAATCAAATGTGGGAGGTAATGGCGTAGTTGCAAAGATTACCGGCAGTAAACCTGGTAAAACAGTGGCATTGCGCGCTGATTTCGATGCCTTACCTATTCAAGATGAAAAAGAAGTATCCTATAGGTCTACTGTTCCAGGGGTCATGCATGCATGCGGTCACGATGGCCATACGGCGACTCTTCTAGTCCTTGCAAAAAACCTTCATGAACTGAAAGATGAGCTCGAAGGTCAGTATATTTTTATTCATCAGCATGCGGAAGAATATGCTCCAGGGGGCGCTAAACCAATGATTGATGCTGGCTGCCTTGATGGCGTGGATGTAATTTTTGGCACCCATTTATGGGCTACGGCTCCTACAGGAACGGTTCAATACACTTTAGGGCCAATAATGGCTGCTGCTGATCGATTCGAAATCCTGATTCAAGGGCAAGGAGGACACGGAGCCCAACCACACAAAACCCGTGATGCGATTGTTGTAGGTTCACAGCTAGTGGTCGCATTACAACAAATCGTAAGTCGGCGTCTTAACCCATTAGATTCTGCAGTTATCACCATTGGTTCCTTCGTGGCCGATAATGCCTTTAACGTCATTGCAGATAAAGCTAAAATTGTGGGGACCGTCCGCACTTTCAAGGAAGACCTCCGCTCATTTATAAGCGAAGAAATAGAGCGGGTTGTCAAAGGAACTTGTTTAGCTGCCGATTGCACCTATGACTATAAATATTTTCAAGGTTATCCAGCTGTTATCCCCCATAATGAGGAAACAAAATTTCTTATCGAATGCACCAAATCGGTCAAAGAAGTTCTAGTTGCAGAGGAAATTGACCCAGATATGACAGGAGAAGATTTTTCTTATTATTTACAAAAAGTGAGAGGTACATTCTTCTTTACAGGAGCCAAACCCAAAAATGATGTACATACCTATCCTCATCACCATCCTTTGTTTGACATCGATGAAAAGGCGATGCTCATTGCCGCCAAGACATTAGGCACTGCAGCGGTTACATATCATAATAAATATTCATCTACTCAGGGTGAATGAATATTTATTACAAATAAAGATAGGGACGGGTTATCCCCGTCCCTTTATTTAGTTAGAAGTCTAACTCGGTAACAATTAATTGCTGTTTCGCCAAGGTGTTCAAGCAAATGATGATTAGCATACGCACCAACAGCAGCCCCAAATCCTGGTACCAGCTGAAACATTTTGATTACATCTATGTGATCGCGATATTCCTGTTGAAATTCCTGCCAGTTGATTTCGTGCACATTCTCTGAATCCCATTCTTCTATAAACCGTAATGTTTCCATCTTTTTTTCCTCGCTTGAAAAAGCCAGCTGAAAAATATGAAGAATAAAAAGGCGTTCCTCATACTTGTTTGGGTCAAAACCATACAAACGTGATATTTCAAATAATAACTTCATCTTAATGCTTAAAAGGAGAGGAAAATCAGCCAACCCTATTAAAAGACCGGCTGCTCCTGTTCCAACACCTTCAATAACAGCTGTTTTTCGATAGGCCGCTATAGTTTCCGCAACCCATTCTTCCTTTTGTTGTAAAGATAGCAGCATCACATTTTTTTCTTTTGACATATATTTAGACCCTGATAATACGGCATCTACCATACTTTTAATGCTATCAGCAATTACTTTATGCACTCGGTTTGGAATATAACTGTTCACTTTTATTTGAGCCTTTTTGGACATGCGCTCAAGCATGCCCGATTTCTTAGCAATTTTCTTTTTCCATGAAACAAGTTCAGAAAGTGCCGTTTGTTCGTATGCATTCATTTCCCCACCCCCACTATTTATGTATATACTCCTGAAATGGCTTTTAGTTTCAATTTTCTTTTTTAAAGGCTCAGTTAAACAAACATGTTGATTTTAAATTAAAAAGGGCCGTTACCGGTCTTTTTGGAAATACCTTAAGGAACTAAAGCACCCGTTCAGAGTAATTTTATGTTGTACTTCAACATTTCTGCCACGATTGTGAAAGAAAAACTTACTATCGTTTAACAGAGCCTTTTTAAAAGATGAAGCTGATTTTTCTTTTGAAAAATCAGCTTCATCTTTAAAAGTTTTTAATTTTCTTTATTGCATAATTTTTAAAGCCCAACAGGAAAACAAGCCCCATCGCCAAAGCAGCTAAAGCAGACATCCATTCCCCTTTTATAAGCAGGGCTATACTGAAGACAAGGTCCTCAAATAATAGGAAATAAGAAATAAGCTTTATTACTGCGACTTCTCTCATTTTTGCTGGCAAAGGATACAGTGACACCCATACTTTCCATTCATGTGCCTTCCAAACCGGCAGAAGTTGGAGAGCTGTCATAAATAGGAAAATAAAGGAGACAATCAAATGTGCCCATATGTTTGTAAAAACAGCCAAAACAACTGAGCCAATTACCGTTAATCGCAGGCAAAGTCCAACATAATCATTGGAACGCAGTAATGTTCGGGCATAAAGATAATTATACGTTGATTTCTTACCATACGGTATGAAGTCTAACAGCCAGTCCATCCATTTCCTTCTTGCAACCTTCCCTCTCAAATGAGGAACATCAGTAAACATATTCGCGATCTTGTAAAAGGAAGTCATTCTTTTATTTTCAAGATCAACAAGCCGCTCCCACTTCAGTACAAAGCCCCTAGTTGCACTACGGTAATACCTATATAGTCCTACCAATAATATGATGGTTATAAGTACAAATAGAATATTGGCTTTTGAGCAAACAAAATAGAGCAGCACTCCATTAAGTAAAAATCGGATATAGGAGTCCCAATGGCTCRCTGATGCATCCTGATATTTCAACACTTGCCAACGCATAATTAAATTTAAATATTTAATTATCAACAAAACAACAAGAATGACCCCAAAGTCTGCACCGCTTGCACCCGTAACCTTCGCATACATCGGTATAAATGCAGTAAAGACAATCAGCAGGATAAAGC
>NZ_JBFUIB010000058.1:0-17518 GCF_056402095.1 Peribacillus sp. P4_C12 | reverse complement strand
CCAAATATCCTTGGTGGAATTACAACACCRCTTTTTGAAAGTTCGGGAGTGAAAAATATTGATTTATACGCACAAGGTGTCAAAGATATGGACCAATACGGAGTACTGGCAGGTTCTTTCCTAGATGCATTTGTTTATTTAGGTGGATCTGGAGCAACATTGGGTCTGATCATTGCAATGATCATTGCCGGACGAAAACGTTATAAACAGATGATTGCACTTGGAGGGGCACCAGGGGTGTTCCAGATTAACGAACCCATTCTATTCGGATTGCCTATTGTTCTGAACCCAATGTGGTTCATACCATTTGTCCTCGGTCCAGTAATTACAACAGTTATTTCTTATATAGCAGTAAGTAGCGGAATGGTTTTTCCAATTGTCGCTAAGATACCTTGGGTTACACCACCGATTATTGGAGGATTTCTTGCTACAGGGGGACATATGTCGGGAGCGGTATTAGCTGCTATAAATTTAGTCATTTCAACAGTGATTTATTTACCATTCGTTTATGCCCAAGTGAAGATAGACACAAAAAATAAAACAGAGCTTACAAAAGATTCAGAAACGCTAAACGTTTAAGAAAGTAGTGATAAAAGTGGAAAAAGAAGAATTATACCAATTATCATTTCAACTGATTTTATATAGTGGAAATGCGAGAAGCTTCGCAATGGAAGCTATGCAAGAAGCGAAGAAAAAAGAATTTAATTCTGCTAGATTGAAAATCGCTGAGGCAGAAACAGAATTATTACAAGCCCATAAATTTCAAACTCAATTAATCCATGCAGAAGCAGGCGGAGACCAATTTGACCTTCCAATTCTCCTCGTGCATGCTCAGGATCATTTGATGACAGCCATGACGGTAAAGGATCTTGCGATAGAAATGATTGATCTGCGTGAAGAGTTTTTAAATGCAGATGCTGTGAAGGAGGGGACAGCAGAATGAGTAAGGGGTTAAAAATTGTCACAATTGGCGGTGGCTCGAGCTATACGCCGGAACTGATTGAAGGTTTCATTAAATACCATGAAGAGCTTCCTGTAAGCGAGATTTGGCTTGTGGATATCGAAGCGGGAAAGGAAAAGCTAGAAATTGTTGGGGACTTAGCAAGAAGGATGGTTGAAAAGGCTGGTGTAAAGATTGATGTTCATCTAACCTTAGACAGAAAGAAAGCGCTTAAAGGAGCTGACTATGTAACAACTCAGCTACGTGTTGGTCAGCTCGCTGCTAGGGCTCTTGATGAAAAGATTCCACTGAAACACGGAGTTATTGGACAGGAGACGAACGGACCAGGTGGACTTTTCAAGGCATTTAGAACAATTCCTATTATTCTTGATATAGCTCGTGAGATGGAGGAAGTTTGTCCGGATGCATGGTTGATTAACTTCACAAACCCTGCTGGTATGGTAACGGAAGCTGTGTTACGTCACAGTAATATTACCAAAGTCATCGGACTTTGCAATGTACCGATTGGTATGGAGCGTGGAGTAGCGGATTTAATGAACGTGGAGCCCTCAAGAGTGCGGATCGACTTTGCTGGTTTGAACCATATGGTTTACGGCCTCGATGTATTCGTTGATGGGAAAAGTGTGAAAGATCAAATCATTAATCTGATAACAGATCCAGCTAAAGCCGTTACAATGAAGAATATTCACGCAATGGGCTGGGAGCCAGAATTCCTTAGAGCATTAAATTTGTTCCCTTGTCCATACCACAACTACTATTATAAAACAGGAGATGTGCTTGCTCAAGAGTTGAAGGATGCTGAAAAAGGAGAAACACGCGCTGAGGTGGTTCAAAAGCTTGAAGAAGGATTATTCGAGCTATACAAAGATAAGGGGCTGGCTATTAAGCCACCACAGCTTGAAGAGCGAGGAGGCGCTTACTACAGCGATGCAGCAGTGCGTTTAATTTGCTCAATGCATTCGGATAAGTGTGACATTCAAGCGGTAAATACTATCAACCATGGTGCAATTGAGGGAATTCCATATGGTTCGGCTATTGAAATTAGCTGTGTGATTACTAAGGATGGTCCGAAACCAATTAACGTAGGAGAGCTTCCAGTGGCGATTCGTGGTCTAATCCAGCAAATCAAGTCATTTGAAAGAGTGTCCATCGAAGCYGCAATCTCAGGTAACTATGATACTGCATTGCTTGCTATGACGATTAATCCTCTCGTTCCAAGTGACCGGGTTGCGAAACTTATTTTAGACGAAATGCTTGAGGCGCATAAAGATTTCTTACCACAGTTTTTTGAAAAAAAGGAATTGCAGGATAACCTATCATGATTGAAGTTCTTGTAAATGCAGATGATTTCGGGTTAACTAAATCAGTAAATTATGGAATTTTGGATAGCCACAAATATGGAATTGTCAATTCAACAACGATCATGATGAATGCAAAAGCAACGGAGCATGCGTTTGAAATCGCAAAGAGGACCCCCTCGTTGAAAGTCGGTATACACTTGGTATTGACATGGGGGACACCTTTATTGAGCGAAGTGCCGAGTTTAATTGACGATTCCGGACACTTCAAGAAACAAGGGGTGGTATATGGTGAACCAGCCGACATTTCTTTGCTTGAATTGGAAAGAGAATGGTCAGCTCAGATTGAAAGATTTTTAGAATTTGGTCTTTATCCGTCTCATTTAGACAGCCATCATCATGTACACGGGATTGAAAATTTTCTGCCGGTTGTAAAAAATCTGACAGAGAAATATCAACTTCCTGTGCGTAATGCTGGAAAACATTTTGCTGGTATCCAAACCGTTACAGATGTTTTTCTTGATGATTTTTATGGAGAAACGGTGGTTGAAGATTATTTTCAAAATCTCAAGGGTCGGGTAATCGATGGGCAAAGTGTGGAAATAATGACACATCCTGCTTATATGGATGAAGATTTGATGCAAGTATCTTCCTATAATAGCAATCGCTTAAAGGAAACCAGGATTTTGACAAACGCAAGATTGCCAGAGGGTTTTATCCTTAGATTTGGCATCAACCAAGCTATTTAGTAGGTTCTTTTAGGGGCAAAGATTTTTTACAAAAAGAGACCATTCATGCAGATGAATGGTCTCTTTCTATCCTTAGATAATGTATGGAATTTCTCTAAATTGGGGGTTATTTTATGTAGGTATTTTCTATAAATAACGGTTCAGGATTTGTGAAGTAGGGGAGGAAAGCCAAGAGACTTGGGTTAATGAAGTTTTTGGTGTAGTTGCAGACGTGTCATTGAAAAATCCTTAATAATCTATATGAACTGGACCACGGGACTGAGAAAAAATATCTAGAATAGCTATTGTGAGTATGACCCTCGATCAAGCAATCAATTATTTTACTTCACTTCACGTTTCCCTTGTTCCAGTTCATGGAATACTTGATTTCCAAGCTTCCATTTAAAAATAATCATTTAAAATGGAAGCTTTCAATCATAGTGCAATATTACATTTCTTTAGTTCAACATTTCACTTAATAAGCAAGGCTGAACATTGCCTTAATATGAGACAGGTAACGAACATTACTTGCTTCTTTCATTAATGAAGCTGGTAGACCTTTAAGTGGAGTGTTATTAGCTCCAACTGTAGCAACAGCATCCTTACGACCAAGGCTAGCAAGTGTTCCTGAGTTTACAGGTGAAAATTCTTCTAGTTTTTTGCCTTCTAATGCTGCATATAGGTTGTAACCAACAAGTTCTCCCATTTGCCAAGCATTTTGTGCAGTTGGTGCGTATGGGCGGCCACCTTCTGGAGGGAAAGCAACAGCACTATCTCCTACAACAAATACGTCATTATGAGATTTAGATTGTAGATACTCATTTACAGTTGCTTTACCACGATCTACTTCAAGACCTGATTCACCAACGATAGGAAGAGCAGCAACGCCACCAGTCCAAACAAGCGTATTAGCAACGATAGTTTGTCCATCTTTCAAAGCAATTTCATTTCCTTTAACACCCGTAACAGGCAGACCTGTTAAGAATTCAACGCCACGTGCTTCTAAGCTTACCACTGCACGTTCAATTAAAGGATCAGGTAATACTGGAAGGATTTTTGGACCAGCTTCTACAAGCTTGATTTTCAAGTCTTTGAAGTCTACGCCAAATTGTTTAGCGATTTTAGGGAAATGATCAACGATTTCACCAACTAACTCAACGCCAGTTAATCCACCGCCGCCGATTACAATCGTTGCATCTGCTTCATTTTTTGTTTGTGCATATTCACGAATACGATCTTCGATATGTTTGTAAATTTTGTTAGCATCATTTACAGATTTTAGCACCATGCTATTTTCTTCAAGTCCTGGAATACCAAAGAATCCTGTTTGGCTACCTAAAGCTACAACAAGAGCATCGTATGATAAAGTAGAACCATTAGAAAGTTTTACTTCTTTTTTATCTACTGAGAAAGATTCCACTTTCGAAATGGTAAGATCGATATCTTTTCCTTTGAAAAGTTTCTCTAAAGGTATAGAAACAGCTGGTTCAGAAATTGATCCGCCTGCAAGACGGTGAAGTTCTGTGATGATTTGGTGTGTTGGGTATTGGTTCACCACTGTTACTTGGACTTCATCTTTATTAAAATATTCGCGAACAGTTAATGCAGATAGCAATCCAGCATAGCCTGCACCTAAAATGACGATTTGTTTTGACATATTAATCCCCCGTCCTTACTAATTGAAAGTTTAAAAATTTATTTTTTTAGACTATTTCGTTCTGCTGAGATTTCAAGAAAAGCACTCGCGAAACGGAAAAGCTTTTGTGCTTGTGGGTCTTTCATCATTCTTAACAAACCGAAAAGACCGATTACATCATTGTTTTCTTCTGCACGATCTTTAGCTTCGATTGCATTAGCTGCAAGCCCTTTCACTGAATCAACTACAGGTACAGCGATTTCTGTAATCGCACTAACCGTATCCTTTTTTAATACTTCATCAGTTGCTACTGATTGAGCAAAATCATAAGACTTTGTCAAGATACTTACTAGTTCAGTCAATTTTGGCAATTGCTCAACTAAAGTATTCAATGATTCCTGAACCTCAGGCTTTAAAAGCTGATCCAGAATATCCAGTTGTTCTTGGTTTGCAGTGAAATTAAATGATTCTTGTTCAGGCTTAGTTTTTGAAGCTACATCTACCATATCTATTTCCCCTTTACGTTAAACTTAATTTGCTTTGTATTAAATTTAAATCTTCACTACTTATCATACGACTCTATACACTTAATTTCAAATATATTTTTTATGATATGAATATAACTTTAAAGTTATTAATTTAAGTTAGTATTTGGGATTTATCATTCATCTTAATATTTCAAGAAAACATTAGAAGTATTCTATGTATAACACTTATTCCCATGGGGATTTAAATAGACTTCTTCCTCCTCAGTAACAGCATTTTATTGCATCAATTTTTGTGAATTAACACCAAAAGTAGGAGACACTTTACTTCCTTGAAATAATGTTAGTACCAAACAAATAATAATTGGACGTTTTCACGTGTACTCCATGTCATTAGGATTACTAGAATTTATAGTTGTTATTCAGGATTTTTTAGAAACTAATTATTTTGTTCATATGAGAAAAAAGTTAAAGAGGAACCATGAACTTCTTGCGGCTTTTACTGACCAGTTGTTAAAGACTAAAAGTTAAGTAAATGAGGCACAGATCCTTACTTAATAAAGTTTTTTTCTTTTCTTATTGTATCGTTGATATATTCAGGAAAGGGATTTTATTAATGCATTTCTAAATATCAAAAATACATTTTGAGGCAATCTTGGATCCGCAAGTGAGAGGAATGAGGTAGATAGTATAATTTTTACTTCATTAAATATTGTTTTTTATTTTGGATTATCGTTTATGCTTCATTTCTAGGGAATTAAATTTGGAATGTGGATAGTGTCATAAGCGTATAAAAGCTTTCAAACACGAAAACTTTTCAAAAAAATCTCTGAGGTTAAAGTTCTTCAAACGGATCTAGGCAATTTAAAGCAGTGAGCTCAGTGAGTATATTCAAATCCAACTGAAATTAAAAGTAGGAGGGACCACTTGAGGTAAATACCGAAGTTAGGTGCATGGTGGATGCTAAAGCCTATCTAGGATAAGAAACTTGGGTAGGAGCATCTTTGGTTTTCGACGGAGGTAGGGATAAGGCTGATTTAAACATACTGTGTTAAATCCTCCAAGGAAAAATAAAGTAGTTTGAAGGAAGTGTGGACCGTTGGTGAGTGAATCATTCCATTTGAAACAATTGAAGAAGCGATTAAAGTAGTTTAAGTATTTTCTTCTTCAATGTAGTGTAGTGCTTTGAGAAAAACGCAATATTTAAACAAAGAAAAAATCCCTGTTTGCGATTAAAAAGTAGGGATTTTTTGCATCTTAATGAATAAGGGAAAAGGATTCGGATTGGTGTTTATTCAAGAAAAGCACCCGTTAGCTTAATGATAGCTTGATGTTATCATAATTGAAAACTCACTCTTGTGTTTCAATGGTTTCCTAACCCATAAACAGATTCCATTGACCTAATCATTGATAGAATAGTGCTCCATTTATTAGGATTTGCTATTATGTTCCACAGTTATGACGACATTTCCCTTCTTGTGTCCTTTCTCGACATATCTATGAGCTTCAACTATCTCTTCAAACGCATAGTATCTGTCAATGACCACTTTTAACTTCCCCGTCTCAACAAGTTCTTTGAGGAAGTTTAGAGCTTCGGAATTTTCAGGTGAATTTTGACCCAAAATTAATTTCCTGTTGCTTGTCAATTTGGTCCATAGCATTCGCACACCAGGTAATGGTACTGTGACGTTTATATAGGTTCCGTCCTTCTTTAGGGATTTCATACAAGCTGAAAACGAACTCTTGTCTACCGCTTCAAAAATAACATCGTAAGTCTCGCCCTTACTCGAAAAATCTTCTCTAGTGTAATCAATTACCTGATCGGCTCCCAGAGATTTTACCAATTCTAAATTCGTGGTACTGCATACCCCTGTAACATCTGCTCCGAAATACTTGGCAATCTGTACTGCATAACTTCCTACACTTCCTGAAGCACCATAGACAAGAACCTTTTGACCACTCTTAATGTTAGCTTTTCTAAGATAAAACAATGCTGTTCGTGCCCCAATTGGAATGGCAGCGGCTTCCTCAAAAGATAAATTGTTGGGTTTAATAGATACTGGTCCATTTTCAGGTAGACACTTATACTCGGCATAAGCACCATAACCAATTTGGGAAGCTGCAAAAACCTGGTCACCTTTCTTAAACTGCTTGACATCTTTACCTACTGACTCAACTTCCCCAGATAACTCCAAACCCAATATAGATTTTTTGGGACGTCTAAAACCAAGTGTTATTCGAGCAGGCAGCCAAACAGAAAGAGGAACTGTAAAACTCCTTGACCGAATATCTGCTACTGTTACGGTAGTCGCTTTTACTTTTACCAGTATTTCATTTTCCTTAGGAGTAGGTTTTTTTACCTCTTTCAACTGAAGAACGTCGGGTGGACCGTACTTTGTATACACAATTGCTTTCATTTATCCTCCTCCAATTCGTTCTATTCATTCATATCTACGAACACGAATAAATAGAACGAAGTTTTCACTCTTTATTATCCACTGCTGCCTTCCAACGAGATGTTCAGTATTGGGCATAACTTCTACTAGTGTTTCTGCAGCCTTCTTCGCAACATTTTTTGCACCTGCTTTTGATATAGCTTTGTATAATTTCTCTTCAGTCGATGCTTTCGTGTGTAACCCAATAGGATATTCTATAACTATTTCATAACAGAAGGAGAACCCAATTTCTTGAAAGCTTTGTTCAAAACTGGGTGAGTAACCTATAATAATTTTTGAACTTGATTTTTGCTTCGAGTAAGTTGAATATTTAAATACCAATATCGCATAACGGTTCTAAATAAGGATTGTAATACCGTTTGTGGTCTAATAAGGGTAAAGCCTTGCATGAAGATGTAATAGCTTATGCCATCCCTAAAAGACACTACCTTTGCACCCATTGAATCTGAGTTTCATTGATCCCTAAATTATTTTTGCGAAATTCTCTAACAGATTTATTTTCAACTTGGAACAAATCATACACTTCATTTAGTAAAGCCTGTTGAACCAAATATGAATAATGTCCACAAGTGGGCTCTAATAAAATCAAAAAATCCTCTTTTGTTATACTAAACTGTCTTTCTATTTGTCTTAGAGCTTATAAAAACTGAGCAATTCCAGAACTATCGATGTTGAATTTAATGCGTTTCCAAGCTATCCTTTCGGGTGTAAAAAAGCATATAATTTAATACAAGAAGCGACATGAAAGCTAGCTCCTATATTAATGTCAGGATTATATTGAAGATGAAAACAAGAGTAATTGAACAAGAATGAGTCTTTATGAGTATCTTCTAAACCCAAAAATGCCCACATTTCAAGTGAAATGTGAGCATTTTTTTATCTACCTTAGATTAATTAATATTAAAAGTTTTATACATCATTCCATAAGTCACTAACTATGAAGGGCAGCATATACGTTCGTCTATTTTAGAACTTCATTAATGAATGTCGTCAGGATAATAGATAAATATGTAAAAACTAACTAGTTCTTTTGAAGAGTTTATATAGCTATGTTCAGCACTAGAACTAAAGTTAATTGTTTCATTAGTAGTTAATACAAACTCCTTACCATGTATATCGATTGTAAGTTCACCACTTTTTATCAGTATATATTCTTCACCCAGATGCTTTTCTGATATATGACTATATCCAGGCTTTAAGTCTACTGTAAAAATTTCGAATTTTTTTTCTGGATGATATGGGAAGATAGAATAGACAAGATAATTTCCATTATTATCGATTACTGGAGGTAGTTGATTAATGTTTATTTTTTCAATTTGTGGCTTTACAGCTTCCTTCATAAAAACAGAAAAAGATACTTGCAATCCATTTGCAATTTTCCATAGAGTAGTGACGGTTGGACTAGATTTCCCTTTTTCAATTTGAGCTAACATCGCTTTGCTAACTCCCGTAAGATCAGCTACTTTATCTAAACTCAATCCTCGTTTTTTTCTTAAATTGACAAGATTATTGGCTATAATCTCTTCAATAGGTTCCATAAATAATCCTCCATTAAACTTTTTATTGTTTATTATAACATACAAATGTACAATATAACAAACGAGGAGGTATGAATGAAATGTTAAAAGTAATTGATATGGAAGAAAATAATCTTACATTTCATCAAGGGGTAAAAGATTGCATTCCAACCTTAATAGGATACATCAGTATTGGAATTGCAGCAGGAATTGTTGGAGTATCTTCAAATCTGAGTATATTAGAAATTGCTTTATTATCAACATTAGTTTATGCAGGTGCATCTCAGTTTATCATTTGTGCATTATTAGTGTCAGGAAGTCCAATTTCAGTCATTATATTAACAACTTTTATTGTGAATTTACGAAATTTTTTATTAAGTATGACCCTAGCTCCTCACTTTACTAAATATTCTTTAATGAAAAATATTGGTATTGGAGCACTTGTTACGGATGAATCATTTGGTGTTGCCATTAACAAAATTATTAAAGGTGAAAAGATTAATGATCAATGGATGAATGGATTAAACATAACAGCCTATATATCCTGGATCATATCCTGCGTTTTAGGAGCGATCTTTGGTAAATGGATTTCTAATCCGGAAATATTTGGATTAGACTTTGCTTTAACAGCAATGTTTTTGACATTACTTGTTTTACAATTACAAAGCATTAAAGAAGGCAAACTTAAGCTTTACATATCTCTAGTCCTGTATGTTGTAATAACAATGTACCTTCTAAGTATGTTTGTTCCTTCTCATATAGCTATTATTTTAGCGACTATTATTGTTGCAACAATTGGGGTGATGAGAGACAAATGAGTTTTAACTTAACCATTATTCTTGTAATTTTGGGATGTGCAATTGTAACCCTTATTCCAAGAATTATTCCATTTTTGGTTGTAAGAAATATTACTCTTCCGGTACCCATAACTAAATGGCTTTCATTTATCCCTATTTGCATTCTTACAGCACTTGTCGTTGACAGCATTATCATTGAAGATGAATCTCTAATATCAATTGATTGGAGTGTACTTACTGTTATTGTACCAACTCTAATTATAGCCTTATGGACGAAGAGTTTATCAGTTACAGTAATAGCTGGAATAGTCTTTATGGCAATTGTAAGGTATATATTCAATTAACAGTTTTAATAAATGCATATTAGATTAGTTAATATTTAATTAATTCCATATTTGAGAATCAAAGGTGTTTATTCAGTTATCGGGAGCATGAGTTTAAGAATGGGTGTTGCTGCGGCAATCCCCATTCTTAAACAAACTTGTGGTTTTAGTAAAATGACAAATAAATTAAAGAAGGCACTTATTTTATATGCTTAATAGGGGCCTTCCTTTTATTTTCATATGTTCTCCATATCTAATGTAAATATAAATCTCGAATAGTCTATATTTGGTCGCCACGCCATAAAATCGTCACATTCAACCTTTTAATAGGGGGGGTGATTATTGATATTTTGGATAGGATACAGCAATTGAATGTTGAAAACCAATACCTGTGTTTTTGCTTCTTTTATTCTTGCTATATAGACTAAATCTTTTGTTTTATGTTCTAGTTTTAAGACCTTATTCTACACATTTTTTCAAAATTTATTTTCGCTCTAAGCGGGGAGAAATCCTTTTTTAACAACGTTTGTTCTTAAGTTGACATAGAATTGTAATAAAAAAATATCAGAAAATACTGAAAAAATTAGTAAAATTATGTTAATATATTTAAAAAAAGTATTTTTCAAGGGTATCATCGAGAGAAGAGCTAGGGGGCGCTGTCAAAGCTTTAATGGTCGCCAGGACTTATTCCGTGAATTATCATGGTAAAGAATAATCGACTTGGCTATTTATTTTAGCAAAAAGACTGAATTTTGGCTGAAAGGTAATAGGTAAGATACCTATAATGTTAAAAAACCTCAAAAATAGCCCCTAATTTGAAATTTCGAAGTGAATATTTTTTGAAGAATCAGGATTAGCATGTAGTGAAGAGTAATATATTAATAGTATGTTGCTACACATAAAATTGAAATGGAGTTGATAGAATGGTAAATATTACTGGATACGGAAATGGCTCGCAAGAAGCAGTAAATAACTTTGAAAAGTATGTGGGTTTTGAAATCCCTGCGGATTATAAACAATTTCTCCTTGAATATAATGGTGGTACCACTACTGTACAAAACTGCAAGTTTTATGTGGATGCGTTAGACACCCTCGTTTGTTTAAATGTATTATATGGATTGGATCTTGAGGAAAAAGAGCTTGATTTACAGAAATGGCATGAGGAGAATAAAAAAGACTTACATAAGAATTGTATTATCATAGGTAATGACACGTATGCTGGTAAAATCTTGCTAATATATAACGAAGAGGAAAAAGGAGTTTATTTCTGGGATCAGGGTTGGTATTCGGATCCATCAAGCCAGGATGAAAATATATATAAGGTTGCAGAAAGTTTTAAATCTTTCATTGAGGGACTGAAGATCCCAGAGGAAATCTAATTTTATTTGAATCCCCTTGATTGGCTCTGACCTTTCAAGGTTTTTTATTGTGAATTTACAAAGAAAGAACAGATTGATATGATTTCTGAGTAGAAGGGAAATTATTACATAAACAAAAGGTGCATTTTCGAATAGGTATATTAATTTCGTGACTTGTATAATTTGGTATTTCTAACTATTCGTTAGAGGAGGAAAAGATGTATAAAATCTTTTTGGTTGAAGACGATGTCAAAATAGCTGCCATTTTAATCAATTATTTAAAAAGATACGGGTATGAAGTTTCTGAAGCTAAGGGGTTAGACCATGTCTTTGTCGAGTTTAAAGAGATGAAGCCTGATTTGGTTTTAATGGATATTAATCTACCTTTTTTTGATGGCTTCCATTGGTGCCGCCAAATGAGGACGATTTCAAAAGTTCCCATTTTATTTATCTCAGCAAGGACTGATGAAATGAACCAAGTCATGGCAATTGAACATGGCGGTGATGATTATATTACAAAACCATTCCATTTGGAAGTCGTACTAGCGAAAATAAAGAGTGCTCTTCGACGGGCATATGGAGAGTATGCGGGAACATCATCACTCCATCAACAGGTAAAAGAAATGGATGGATTAACCCTTTATACGGAAAAGGCGATGATTGAATACCAGCAAAATCAGGCGATATTAACCCAAAATGAGTTTCGTTTATTGAATTGTTTAATTCGACAGTACGACACCATTGTTTCTCGTGAAGATTTACTTGAAGCTTTATGGAATGATGATTCATTTGTTGATGATAATACTTTGACAGTCAATGTCACAAGGGTACGGAGAAAACTCGAAGAAATTGGCGTCAAACATGCCATTCAAACCAGCAGAGGAAAGGGGTATCGGCTCAAGGTAATGCAAGGTGAAGATAAGTGAATCTACTTTCCTTTATAAAAGACCGTCTTTATTTTATATTTTATACCATTGTATTAGTATGTTTACTTATTGTTACATATGTATTAGTCATTCTAGAAGCGGGAAATCAGATATCGATATCTAATATCTTCTATATGATTGTTCTCTCCATTTTTATGCTGTTACTATTTTTAGCGATTGATTACATAAGGCATTACCGTTTTCTTAATCAGTTAGTAAGGATGAAGCAAGAACCGAGTTTGACTTTTGAATTTGTCGAAATCTTTATGAATCCTGTGACAAAGGAACAAAAAGCATGGATTGAGCTTTTTCAGCAAATGAACCAGGCTACTATTACGCAATTACAAGAACAAATAAAAATGAAGGAACAATATGAGCTTTTGATTCACCAATGGGTTCATCAAATGAAGACGCCTGTTTCAGTCATTTCTTTACTAATTCAAGAAGGGAAAAGGACATTTTCGGATGAGTCGATGAAGGGTTTTCTTAAAGAGCTTGGAGAGGAAAATGACCGTTTTCGCAGGGGGCTGGAAATTATTTTACACGGAGCAAGGCTGCAGCGTTTTTCTGAAGATGTAAAGGCCGAGCCGATTGATTTAATAAATCTAGTCAAGCAAGTAATTAACGAGGAAAAAAAACAGTTCATTCAACGGACCATTTATCCCAAGCTTGAAACTGAGAATGAGAATTTTCAAGTGCATTCAGATCGTAAGTGGCTTCACTTTGCCATCAGTCAAGTTGTCTTTAATGCATTGAAGTATTCAAGGCAGGGAGTGGGGAATACTATTACGTTCAGCATTACAGAAAAAGATCGTGATATTGTCCTTTGCATTACGGATCAAGGCTTAGGAATTGCCCCTCATGACATAAAACGAGTGTTTGATCCATTTTTCACAGGAGAAAATGGACGAACACAACAAGAGTCGACGGGAATGGGATTATACTTAGTAAAGGAAATCGTTAACAGGCYTGGACATAGGGTTAGCATTCAATCGACTGTTTCTGAGGGATCTACAGTGCAATTTCTCTTTAACACAAATACCTTACATGAAAGATGACAAAATTGTAAGGTTGTTAGGCGGTTATGTAATAAACATCGATGTGAGCCTCCTGCTTTATTCTTTATACTTTACTTTAGAAAGAGGAGGTCATATAGATGGCGATATTAAAAACAGAGCAACTATCCAAAACCTATTTTCAAAAGCAAGGAAATTTATTTCATAAAGCGTTAGACAACTTTACCATGGATGTTCAAAAAGGGGAGTTTGTTGGAGTGATGGGACCATCTGGGAGCGGAAAAACAACTTTGCTGAACCTAATGGCAACCATTGATAGGCCCACTTCTGGGAAAGTTATTCTAAATGAAAAAAACCCTAATGAATTGAAAAACCGTGATCTTGCTTTGTTTCGCAGGAGGGAAATTGGTTTTGTTTTTCAAGATTTTAACCTTCTTGATACACTCACAGTTCGTGAAAATATTCTTCTTCCTTTAGCGTTAGATCATTATAAACAGCAAGAAATGGAAGATCGAGTAAATCAGTTGGCACATCTTCTTAGTATAGAGGGAATTTTAGATAAACGGACTTTTGAAATCTCTGGAGGTCAACAGCAACGAACCTCATGTGCAAGAGCAATGATTCACGAACCATCCATTATATTAGCGGACGAACCGACAGGTAATTTAGATTCCAAATCTGCCAAGCAGGTGATGGATACCTTCACAACGCTTCAGAAGGAAAAAGGGGCATCCATACTAATGGTCACCCATGACCCAACTGCTGCTAGTTTTTGTGATCGGATTCTATTTATTAAAGATGGTAAGTTCTTTTCAGAGGTTCACAATGGAGGGGTAAGACAGAGCTTCTATCAACGGATTTTAGATACGTTGAGTGTACTGGGAGGTGGCTATCATGAACCTTCGACATCTCGCTAAGAGAAATATCCAAGGAAATACCCAACGTTATCTTGCCTATTTTTTCAGCATTGTCTTTTCCGTTTCAATCTTTTTTATCTATGCATCCTTTATCTTTCATCCTGACGTTGTCAATGCGAATATTAGTGGCGGGCAGATTGTGCGTGTTGCTCTTATTGCGGCTGAAATTGTAATCATTGTTTTTTCGGTTTTCTTTATCGCTTATTCTAATGCTGCTTTTATACAGCCACGAAAAAAAGAGTTTGGTTTGCTTACACTATTTGGAATGTCTAAATCTCAACTTAGAAAACTAATTTATATGGAGCAAACGATTGTGTCTCTGGTATCGATTGCGATTGGGTTAGGGGTGGGGTTTTTATTTTCAAAGTTGTTTCTAATGATTGTTTCGTCTTTATTAGCGGTCGAAGAACCATTAGCATTTGTCTTCGTCCCTAAAGCATTTGTTTATACGATTGTTGGTTTCTTTTTATTATTTCAGTTATTATCGCTCCTATCCTTGTTACAAATCGAAAATTTAGAGGTAGTCGATTTACTAAAAGATAAACAAAAACCAAAAAAGATGCCATTCGTGTCAAAGTGGTTAATTGTATTATCCGTAATTTGTTTAAGTATTTCCTATTATTTGGCAGCTACTATGACATTAAACAATTCACTTCTACGAGTACTGCCGATTCTATTTTTCGTGCTGATTGGCACTTATTCTTTATTCAGCCAAAGTATTGTTGCTTTGTGCAGAAGGCTATATAGGAAGAAGAAAAGCTTATATAATGGGACGAATTTAATTACTCAAACTAACCTGATTTTTGATATTAAGAATTATTCGAGATTATTCTTTTTAACTTCGATTATTACCGCTGTCATTTTGACAGCGGCTGGAACGCTTTTTATGTTCACTGCAGATTTAAAGAAGCAGGGGATGGATAACATTCCACAAGCAATCGGCTGGATAGAAAATGATGCTTCTGTTTATTCCGTTATTGAGCCTTCAGAAGTAGAGAAAACCTTAAAGAAAGATGGATTTAAGGTACCCTACAAAGTCAATGTGACAGGTGTGCCGGTTACAACTATGATTCCCCAAATAGGTACAGGAGAACCTAGTGAAAATCAGTCATTATTAATCTCGGAAAGAGACTATAACAAAGTCGCAGCATTTCGAAAGCTAGACCCTGTCGAGTTGTCGGGAGATGAAGCGTTATTTATTTTTCCTTATGCAACACTAGATTCTCAATTCGTACAACGAGGTGATCAAAAGGAACTTCATTATGGAAAAAATATCATACAGGTAACTATGTTAGGGCAGCGGAATCAAACCGTAATAGCCCCAATCGGATTAGCAACTACTCTGATGGTTGTCGATGATAAGTTGTATACTGATATTACTGATAATGTGCCTCTAAAACAAAAGGTAAGGGTGCGCGGGTACGAAGTTAAAGATTGGGAGGATGCAATAGAAGCATCTGAGAAAATCGAAAAAATAGCTATTAACCCTGAACAGAATAAAGTGCAAACAAGAGCACCGATTTATGAGAAAGTGAGGCAGGGAAGTATGTTAACACTATTTATCGGCCTGTTTGTCAGTTTATTATTCTTTATCGTCCAAGGAAGCATGATGTATCTTCGTGTGTTTACGAATTTGGAAGATAAAAAAATCCAAATTAATGCTCTTAATCGAATGGGGTTAACACGAAAAGAAATTCGCAAAATCCTAGGCGCTGAGATACGCATTCTATTTTTTGTTCCTTTTGTAATTGGGATGATTCATGCGATCGTTGCTTTCGTCGCATTAAGTAATTTATTGGGCTCTAATTTGCTCGGCTATTCGGCTATAGTTATCGGAACCTATTTTCTTCTTCAGCTACTATATTACCAAGTAACAAAGATAATGTATGAGCGGGCAGTTATTAGTACGATTAAATAGAATAAGGTGCCAATTAAGAAGGAATCAGACGCTTATTCTCTGATTCCTTCTTGTTTGATATTAAGATATTGAATCCAGATGTTTTTTCTGGTGTGAGCTACGACTATGAGTGGGAACCTTTGGTGTTCCCTTTCAAATGTTTCTATCCTCATTCTTAAGGAACAGGCCAAATTCAATTTGATTTTTTCAAAATCTATAAGTAGTTCAATAGTGCCAGCAAGAGTGAAACAGTCTGTTTTTGGTTGAGCTAGATAATATGTTACTAAAAGGTAAATGAAATAATGTAAAAATTGGCATGTATTGTACTCATAAAACCTTTTCATTCTTGAAATATTTTCATATAAAGGGTAAAATTATTTATTTTAAGAGGCAATAGAATATTATTGGCTTTTTTGAATGTTAATAACATAGTTTAGGTGGGGGAACGTATAGTTGGGTGTTGGATTTTATTAGTTTATTTGTAAAATATGAGGAAGTGGAATGGTTTTTTTAGTTTATAAAAATTGGATTTAAAGTAGTTTGAAATGTAAAGAGTTTCAGGATCATAGCAAGTTGAGAAAAATTCAAAAGAACGAAGTGAATTATCTGGTAATTATTTGATTAAATATAGTCTTATAAGCCTGCTATTATAGAGGTGATTTGATTTTTCTCTATTTCTTTGTCCCTTTATATAGTAAACTCAGAATGGGTTCGTTAACTTTTAACTGCTAGAGATGAGGTAAATTTAATGCTATGAAAAATAAAAAGTTAAGGGCATTTCTTTATTTGACCATTATTTTATTAATACTATTTATTCTTCTAAACATGTTTTCTACTTATTTAAGTATTAAAAATTCTGTTCAGAAATCTGTTGCGAATCAAAACTTGGTAGCTGCTAAGTCTATTGCAGACTCAATGGATATAGAGGCGTATAAACGTTTCCTCAATAACCCAGTAAAGAGCCAAGAATATACGGATATAGAAACCTACTTAGAGGATGCACGGGAAAAAATTGGGGCTTTGTATGTATATACCCTGATGGTGGATAATCCGAAAGTATCGAGAGCTATGATTACCGGGTTTTCTAAAGATTCTAAAAAGGAATTTCCTATTGGAGGGGTGTGCACGGTTCCTAAAAAGCAGGTCAAACAAGCCTATGAAGGAAAAAGCTTTATTACTGGAATACTAGAGGATCCAGTATAT